>JBGSBH010000141.1:0-6167 GCA_041730635.1 Cypionkella sp. | reverse complement strand
AGTCGAAGCCGATCTCGCCCGCGCCCGGAGGGGCGACGATGTCGTAGATGTTGCCCCATTCCTGCGCCCACATGTTGCCGAGCAGATCAGCGCGGATCGGGCCGGTCTTGGCCTGCACCGCGTCGCCGTACTTCGCGTTGAGCTTGGCGCGGGTGAACGTGTGCAGCGCCTCGTAGAGCGGCTTGGTCTCGTTCCACAGCCGCTCGGTCATCGCGGCGAACGCGTCGGGGTCCATGTCGTAGTTCGACCGCCACAGCGCGCCGGTATCGGCGTAGCCCAGCTCCCTGGCGCCTTCGTTCTGCAGCGCGACGAAGCGGGCGTAGTCCTCCTTCATCGGCTTGCCGACGTTGTCGTGCCAGCTGACCCACATCTCCTTCAGTTCTTGCGGGTTGCGGTTGGTGTCCATCGCCGCTTCGATGTCGCTGCCGTTGATCGGCTGGCCACCCAGCGTGCCCTTGCCCTTGCCGTAGATGCCCTGGAGCTCGCCCTTGAGCTGGGCGACTTCCTCGGCGGCGCCGGGGCGGGTCGGCGCGGGGGTGGTGATCAGCGTGCGCATCCGCGACAGGATGCGGTTGGTATCGTAGTCGAGCCCCTGCGCGCGGGCGTAGCGCGCGGCGTTGGCGGCGTTCGACACCTGCATCTTGGTGAGGATCGCCTCCTGCTCGGCGTTCAAGGCCTCGGTGTCTTCGGTGATGTAGGTCGAATAGACCCATTCGGCGCGCGCCTGGCGCTTGACCTGGTCGAGATAGGCGGCGGCGGCCTGGTCGACCCACGCCTTGGCCTCGGCGGCGGTGGGCGGGGTGTCCTGCGCGGCGGCGGGCGCGGCGAGCGCGACGGCGAGCGCGCCGAGGGCGACGGATGCGAATTTCATGGAGCGAACCTCTCGATCGATGGATCCGGAATGGCGCGGCGGTTACCGTGCATGACCATGCCTCTAGCTTAACGATCGACGAACCGCACGATCGCCTCGCCGAGCGCGCTTTCGGTGACCGAGCTCATGTGCGTGCCCGGCACCTCGACCAGCGTCGCGTCGGGCAGCGCCGCGGCGAGCTTCGCCGGGTCGCCGTTGTCGCGGTCGGCCTCGCCGCACAGCACCAGCGTCGGCATGGCGATCGCTGCCAGTTCGGCCGGGTCGGTGTCGCCGACCGATTCGAGCAGCAGCCGCGCGGCCACGAGATCGACCTTCTGCGTCTTCATGAACGCGACCGCCATGAACGCCGGGTCGCCGTGCTTGACGCTGTCGAAGCGGGCGATCGCATCGAGGAAGAACGCCGAACGGCGGTTCCACCCGGCGAGCCCTTCGAGCCCCATCCCGGCGAGCACCAGCCGCCGCGGCTCGAGCCCGGCGATCACCGCGCGCGCCGCCGTCCGCGCGCCGAGCGAGAAGCCGACCAGATCGAAATCCTCGAGCGCCAGCGCATCGACCAGCGCGAAGACATCGCGCACCAGCACGTCGGGGGGATAGGCCGCCTTGTCATGCGGCTTCGCGCTTGCCCCATGCGCGCGGAAATCGGGCATGATCGCCTCGAACCCCGCGGCCGCGAGCTTCTGCGCGTGTCCGAACTTGATCCAGTTGGTCTGCGCCTCCGAGAACAGCCCGTGCAGCAGCAGCACCGGCCGCCCCGCGCCCCGCCGGTCCACCGCGAGCGGCGCGCCGTCGAAGCCGGGATGGGTTTCGGTTCGCGCTTCGCTCACGCCGCCTGCCCCAGTTCGCGGACCCATTCGTCGGGCGAGCGCGGCTGCTCGGCGAGCGCCTTGGCACCCGGCGGCAGCGCGATCCACGGCTGCTTGCTCGAGACCCAGATGTGGCCGACCGGCACCAGCTCGGCGCTCCGGTCGAGCGAGCCGCAGCGCACGGTGGCGGACCCGGGCCGGGTGCTGTTCTCGCCCCACAGCGACGTGCCGCAGCCGGTGCAGCCCCAGAGCGTGATCCGGGCGCCGCTGGGGTTGGTCAAGGTCCCGCACGCGGCGGCGCCGGTGGCCACGAGCGCCGAGCGCGCCACCATCATGTGTTCGGCGAACGCGCTGTCCGTGCGGGTCTGGCACCGCGTACAGTGGCAGGCGTAGGGGCCGATGCGGAAACCGGGGCTCAGCGTGTACCGCACCGCACCGCAGACGCAGCCGCCTTCGAGCGCTTCGTCGAACATCGCGCTCATGCCGGCGGCTCGGCGCCCGCGTCGTGCCACTTCTTGACCAGCACGTCGTATTCGTCGGTCCGCATCCGCGGCAGCGCGCGGGTGTCGAGCCACGCCTCGTGCAGGCTCTCGGCACCGAAGTGGTGCCGGGGCACGAAGTCCGAAGGATCGTCGAAGCTGCCGACGGTGAGGTCCATCTTGGTCGAGCCTTCGTTGAAGCGGAAGCCGAGCGGGGTGCCGCAGCGCGCGCAGAACGGGCGCCGGGCGATCGGCGAGCTGGCGTACCAGTCGGGCTCACCCTCCCAGGCGACGTCGGCCTGCTGCACTCCGACGAGCGCCGCGGCGACCCCGCCGGTCGCGCGCTGGCACATCCGGCAATGGCACAAGTATGCCTCGGCCGGGTCCACCTGCACCGTGTAGCGCACCCGGCGGCACTGGCAGCCGCCGCTCTTGCCGATCGTGGTCATGGCAAAGGGTTAGCGCAGCGGGCGCCATGCGAAAAGCGTTGCCGCGCGCCGCCCGCATCCCCTATGCACCGGCGAAATGGGTTGTTCATCGAGACCGATCCCGGCCGCGAGGCGCCGCGGCGATGGCTGAGGCGGACCCGCGCGCCCCGGCGGACCCGGCGACCGAGCCGGCCGCCGCGGGCGCTGCCCCTGCCGCCACCCCCGCCCCCGCCCCTACCCCCGGCCCGGTCCCGCCCCCGGCGCGGCGGCGGCTGCGCAACCTCGCGCTGATGGGCGCGCTGCCGCTGATGCTGATCGTCGGCGGCGGGCTCTACTGGTGGAGCCTGCAGGGCGAGGTCTCGACCGACAACGCCTATGTCCAGCAGGACAAAGTCTCGATCAGCGCCGAAGTCGGCGGGCGGATCGTCGCGGTGGCGGTGCGCGAGGGACAGAGCGTGGCGGCGGGGCAGCTCCTGTTCCGCATCGACCCCGAACCCTACCGCCTGCAGATCCGCCAGGCCGATGCGGCGATCGCGCTGGCGCAGGCCAACGTCACCGCGCTCGAGAACTCGTCCGACCTGTCGGGCGCCGACAGCGCCGCCGCGCGCGAGGACATCGCCTTCAACCAGGCGGCGCTCGCCCGCCAGCAGGCGCTGTGGGACCGCGGCTTCACCACCAAAGCCGATCTCGAGGCCGCGCAACACGCGGTGGCCGAAGCGCGCGAGCGGCTGCGCGCGGCCGAGGCGCGGCAGGCGGCCGCGCGGGCCAAGCTCGCCACCGGCGCGCAGGTGCCGGGGGAGAACCCGCAAGTCGCCGCCGGCCGCGCGCAGCGGGCGCTGGCCGAGCTGTCGCTGGCCCGCACCGAAGTGCGCGCGCCGATCGCCGGGCGGGTGGCGCAGGCCGACCGGCTGCAGACCGGGCAGCAAGTGGTTGCCGGGCTGCCGGTGCTCACCCTGGTCGCCACCGGCAGCACTTTCGTCGAGGCGAACTTCAAGGAGACCGACCTCGCCGAGATGGCGGTCGGCCAGCGCGCCGAAGTGCGCTTCGATGCTTATCCCGATCTCGTGCTCAAGGGGCGGGTCGCCTCGATCGGCGCGGGCACCGGCTCGGAATTCTCGGTGCTCCCGGCGCAGAACGCGACCGGCAACTGGGTCAAGGTGACCCAGCGGGTGCCGGTGCGCATCGCGATCGAGGAACGCCCGCCGCGGCAGATGATCGCCGGCCTGTCGAGCGAGGTCACCGTGTTCACCGACGGCCGCCGCTAGTGGCGAGCGCCGCGCGCCCGGCCGGCGGCGCCGCGACCGCCGCCCCGTCGCCGCCGCCCGACATTGCCGCGCTCCCTTCGGCCAACCAGCCGGCGCTGGTCGTGGGCGCGATGATGGCCTCGCTGCTGCAGATGCTCGACAGCACGATCGCCAACGTCGCGCTGCCGCACATGCAGGCGGCGCTCGGCGCCTCGCCCGACACGATCACCTGGGTGCTGACGAGCTATATCATCGCCGCCGCGGTGACGATGCCGATCACCGGCTGGCTCGCCGACCGGCTCGGCGCCCGCCGGCTGTTCATCGGCGGGGTGATCGGCTTCGTGCTCGCCTCGATGGCCTGCGGCCTCGCCCAGGGCATCGAGGAGATGGTGCTCTACCGCGCGCTGCAGGGCATCTCGGGCGCGTTCATCGTCCCGCTCAGCCAGAGCTTCATGCTCGACAGCGCGCGCCCCAGCAGCCAGCCCAAGGTGATGGCGGTGTGGTCCGCCGGGATCATGATCGGCCCGATCCTGGGCCCGATCATCGGCGGCTGGCTGACCGAGAGCGGCAACTGGCGCTGGGTGTTCTATGTCAACCTGCCGGTCGGCGTGCTGGCGCTGGCGATGCTGGTGATCGGGCTGCCGGTGCGGCCGCGCCGGATGCGGCGGTTCGATCTCGCCGGCTTCGCGATGATCGCGATCGGCCTCGCGGCGATCCAGCTCCTGCTCGACCGCGGGCCGCAGATCGACTGGTTCGATGCCGGCGAGGCGTGGATCTACGCCGCGGTCGCCGCCTCGTGCGCCTGGATGACGGTCATCCACTTCGCCACCGCACGCGCCCCGCTGTTCGATCCCGCCCTGTTCGCCGACCGCAATTACCTCATCGCTTTCGTGCTCATGCTGGTGGTCGGCTGCGTGCTGTTCGCGACGATGGCGCTGCTGCCGCCGATGCTGCAGCACCTGTTCGGCTACGACGTGCTGACCACCGGGCTGGTGCTCGCCCCGCGCGGGATCGGGGTGCTGATCAGCATGCAGCTCAGCAGCCTGCTGTTCAGGAACGGGCTCGATACCCGGCTGATCGTGGCCGCCGGGTTCATCATCAGCAACGTGGCGATGTGGCAGATGATGCACTGGTCGCTGGAGGTCGACCAGGCGACCATCGTGTGGACCGGGGTGTTGCAGGGGCTCGGGCTCGGGCTCATCTTCATGCCGCTCAATTTCACCGCCTTCGCCTCGCTGCCGCACACGCTGCGCACCGACGGGTCGAGCATGCTCAACCTCGCCCGCAGCGTGGGCTCGTCGGTCGGCATCTCGGTGGTGGCGGCGATGCTCGCGGCGAACATCCAGCGGGTTCACTCCGAGCTCGGCGGCCACGTGACCGCGGCCACCACCGACGCGGTCGACTTCTCGGCAATGGACCGGTTCCAGTCGGCCGGCCAGGCGGCGCTCGCGGCGCTCGATGCGGAGGTCAACCGGCAGGCGGCGATGGTCGCCTATTCGAACGATTTCTACGCGATCTTCTGGGCGACGATGGCCGCGCTGCCGCTGGTCGCGCTGATGCGCCGGGTCGAGGTGCCGCGCGCCGCCAGCTAGCGCCGCGTCAGCGCGGCTCGAGGCCCTTCTGCTCCATCCGCCAGCGGGCCATCGCGATGCGGTCCTGCCCGAAGAACGGCTCGCCCTCAAACACCAGCGTCGGCACGCCCCAGTGGCCCGCCTCCTCGAGCGCCTGCTGGTTGGCGGCGATCTCGGCGTCGAGCGCTTCGGCCCCGGCGGCGACTTCCGCGTCGAGCTCGGCGAGCTCGAGCCCGGCGCGCGCCGCCGCGCCGGCGAGCTGCTCGCCCTCGTGCCATCCTTCCGCCCCGCCCCAAATCAGCCGGCCCGCCTCGTGCGCGAAGGCGAGGCCCCGCCCGCGCCGCGCGGCGGCCTGGCCCAGCCGGGTGACCCGGCGGATATAGGGCTGCTCGGCGGCGATCTCGCGGGTCAGCGGGTTCTGCACGATCGGATCGGGCCGCGGCGGGCCGAACGGTATCCCCTCCATCTGCGCCACCCGGAACATGTCGAGCATCGTGTAGCGCAGCCAGTTGGGGTGATTGCGCTCGAAGAAATCGGGCTGCCGGATCGCCAGCGGATAGACCGGCCGCAACGCGATCTCTACCGCGTACTCTTGGGCGAGCTGCCGGTACCGGCCGATCGCGAGGTAGCTGTAAGGGCTGCGGAAGCCGAAAAAGAGGTCGGCGGCAAGCATCCGGCGGTCTCCCTCACCGAAAGAAGCAGGTAACCCCCGAATAGAGGCTGGTCACGCGCCTGTCGCGCCCCTCGCCCGCCGCGAAGCCCCCGATCGCA
>JBGSBH010000140.1:0-6219 GCA_041730635.1 Cypionkella sp. | reverse complement strand
CTCGTAGCGGTGCTTGCCGACGTCGAGGAACTTGGCCACCGGCGGATCGGCGTTGGGCGAGATCTCGACGAGGTTGAGGCCGATCTCGTTGGCCTGCTCGATCGCCTCGCGGGTGTACATCACCCCGAGGTTCTCGCCGTTCTCGTCGATGACGCGGACTTTGTCCGACTGGATCAGATTATCGAAGCGCGGGCCGCTCTTGACGGGCGGAGCCAGCATGCGCCGGGGGGGACGGGCTATGGGGCGTTCTCCTGGAAATGGCCGTTCTGTCGGGCGCGCTCATTAGGGAGAAAACGCCGCCCGCGCTAGGGGCGAGCGGCTAGGCGGCCGCACGCCACAGGGGAAATGTGGCCAGTTTGCCACCGGCGGCGACCACCGCGTCGATCGCCCGGGCCGGCTGCAGCGCGCCGAGGATCGCCGGATCGGCCGCGTCCATCCCGCCGGTGAGCGCGCCGAACGCGGGCAGGATCATCCGCCCCGCGCCGCGCCCGTCGGCGCTGACCACCGCGCAGGGGCGGCGGATGCGCCGCTCGCGCACGGTGATCTGCAGGCGCGGGTGGTAATGGCCCGACAGCTCGGGCCGCCGTTCGCCGGCCCTGGCGCGGTGGCGCAGGACGACGCCGGCGATCAGCAGCTCGTCGGCCAACGTGCCGCCGCAGGCCGCCTCCATCGCAGCGTCGTGGTTGCCGGTGATCCACACCCAGTCGGTCGCCCGGGTCAGCGCGGCGAGCATTCCTTGCGCGTGCGGCTCGAGCCGGTCGGTGCCGCACGAATCGTGGAAGTTGTCGCCCAGCGTATAGACCCGCCGCGCGCCGGTCTCGCGGATCGCCAGTGCCAGCCGCTCGAGCGTCTCGCGGGTGTCGTAGGGCGGCAGCATCTGCCCGTGGCGGGCGAAGAAGCTCGCCTTCTCGAGGTGCAGGTCGGCGACCAGCAGCGCCCGCTCGCGCGGCCAGTAGAGCGCGCGGCCCTGGGTCAGCGCGAATTCCTCGCCGGCGAACGAAAAGGGAACCATGGCGCGCCCTTGCCGCAGCGGATTCGGCTTGGCAAGAGGCGCCCAGCCCGTCGCTTCGTCATTGCGAGCGAAGCGAAGCAATCCACCTCCCGAGGCTGGATTGCCGCAGGGCTTCGCCCCTCGCAATGACGAGTTTGAGATGGACTGGACCCCCTATACCGCCCGCGCCAAAGACTGGTTCGAGACCCTGCGCGACCGGATCTGCGCCGAGTTCGAGGCGATCGAGCGCGAGGCGGGCTCCGACGCGCGCTTCGAATACACGCCGTGGCAGCGCGAGGAGGCGGGCAACGACGCCCCCGGCGGCGGGGTGCGCGGCCTGATCAAGGGCAAGGTGTTCGAGAAGGCGGGAGTCAACGTCTCGACCGTCCACGGCGCGTTCGCCCCCGGCTTCGCCGCGACGATCCACGGGGCGGACGACGACAACCCCGGCTTCACCGCCACGGGGATCAGCCTGGTCGCGCACATGGCCAACCCGCACGTGCCCGCGGTGCACATGAACACCCGCTTCCTCACCACCGGCAAGGCGTGGTTCGGCGGCGGGGCCGACCTCAACCCGCCAATCCCGTACGACGAGGATACCGCCGAATTCCACGCCGCCTTCCGCGCCGCGTGCATGGGCCACAACCCGACCTATTACGACAAATTCAAGAAGTGGGCCGACGAGTACTTCTACATCCCCCACCGCGGGGTGCACCGCGGGGTCGGCGGAGTATTCTACGACCACCTGGAATGCGCCGACGAGCCCGCGTGGGAACGCCATTTCGCCTTCACCCAGGACATCGGCTCCGCCTTCCTCGACGTCTTCCCCAAGCTCGTCCGGCGGCGGATGGAAACCGCGTTCACCCCGCAGGACAAGCACCGCCAGCTCGAATGGCGCGGGCGCTACGCCGAGTTCAATCTCGTCTACGACCGCGGCACGCTCTTCGGCCTCAAGACCGGCGGCAACATCGACGCCATCCTGATGAGCCTGCCGCCGGAGGCGGTATGGGCCTGATGAGGCTGCCGCCGGAGGCGGTATGGAGCTGAGCTAGGTTTGCGCGAGGCGCTGGCGGAACCAGTCGGCCAGCTCCTCTTCGCTCAGCTCACCGGCGGCGAGGGCGACGAAGGTCACGACGACCTCGGCGTCGGTCGCGGTCAGTGCAAAGCCGTTGAGCATCAGAAAGGTTTCGCTGACCACCGCGGCGGTGCGCTTGTTGCCGTCCACGAACGGATGGTTGCGCGCGATCCCGAAAGCATATGAAGCGGCCAGGGCGGCGGCGTTTGGATTGCCGTAGGCAGCGAGATTCTGCGGCCGCGCCATAGCGCTTTCCAGCAATCGTTCGTCACGAGTCCCCGCGCCGCCGCCATGCGCAGCGAGTTGCTCGGCGTGCGCGGATTCAGCGACCTGTGGGGCCACCCAGGTCCAGTCGTTGCTCATGGCTTACTTGGCGAGTTCGCGCAGTGCGCGCTTGCGCCGCTCCATAACCTCGCGTGCTACCGCCATTTGCGCCTCGAAATCATCGTCGGGGCGCGCGAGCTCGATCCCTCGCGGGGTCTTCACCACTGCAAGATCGGCACCCAGTGCCACCTCCAGATGATCAAGCATCTCCTTGGGCAGGATGACGCCTGCGGAGTTGCCGATCTTGGTAACCTTGAGCATCTTGTTCATACGGCGGTTATAACGCAGTAGGCAGACCGTGCAAGGGAGCATCCGGGTAGCTAGTCCGTTGTGGATGCGATCGATCCGCGCCATGGAGCCCGAATGCGTCGCCTCCTCACCCCGCTCGCCCTGCTCCTCGCCACCGCCGCCTGCACCACCGGGCGCGACCAGCCGCCGGCCCTGATCGCGCCGGTGCTGACCAGTGCCGACGCGCGCGATCCGTTCACCCATGCCCGGCCCGAAGTCGCGCGGGTGACGCACGTCGATCTCGACCTCGCGCTCGATTTCGCGAACCGGGCGGTCGGCGGGACGGCGACGCTTGACGTGCTGGCGGCGCCGGGCGCGGCCGAGCTGGTGCTCGACAGCAAGGGGCTGGCGGTCACCCGCGTGACCGACGCGGCCGGGCGCGAGCTGCCGTTCACCGTGGGCGCAGCGAGCGAGGGCAAGGGCGCGCCGCTGACGATCGCCATCGGCCCCGGCGGGGAGCGGCGCCGGGTCGTCGTCCAGTACACCGCCGCGCCCGATGCCGAGGCGCTCCAGTGGCTCGCGCCCGAGCAGACCGCCGGCAAGCGCCACCCGTTCCTGTTCAGCCAGGGCCAGGCGATCCTCAACCGGACGTGGATCCCGACGCAGGACAGCCCCGGCATCCGCCAGACCTGGCGCGCGCGGATCGTCGCGCCCAAGCCGCTGACCGTCGTCATGTCGGGCCTCAGGCAGGGCAAGGTCGAGGACCTCGGGAACGCGCGCGCCTTCACCTACGCGATGGACAAGCCGGTCGCCCCGTACCTCATCGCGATCGCCGCGGGCGACATCGCCTTCCGCAGCCTCGGGCCGCGCTCGGGGGTGTGGGCGGAGCCCGCGATGCTCGACGCAGCGGCGTTCGAGACCGCCGACACCGAGAAGATGATCGACGCCGCCGAGCAGCTCTACGGCCCCTATCGCTGGGGCCGCTACGACATGATCGTGCTGCCGCCCGCGTTCCCTTACGGCGGGATGGAGAACCCGACGCTCACCTTCCTCACCCCCACCTTCATCGCCGGCGACCGGAGTTTGAACGGCCTCGTCGCGCACGAGCTGGCGCATTCGTGGTCGGGCAACCTCGTCACCAACGCCAACTGGGCGGATTCGTGGCTCAACGAGGGCACCACCAACTACTTCGAGAACCGCATCATCGAGGCGCTCTACGGCACCCGGCGCGCGCGGCAGGAAGCGGCGCTGAGCTTCGCCGACATGGAGGCGGTGCTGGCCGAGGAGGGGTTGAGCGATCCCGAAACCGCGCTGCACCTGCCCGACAGCGTCGCCGGGCCCGAGGCCGGGCACACCGGGATCATCTACGACAAGGGCGCGGTGTTCCTGCGCACGGTCGAGACGATCGCCGGTCGCGCGCGGTTCGACGCCTGGCTGCGCCAGTGGTTCGACGACCACGCCTTCCAGCCAGCGACCAGCGCGATGATCCTCGCCGACATGAAGGCCAATCTGGTGAAGGGCGACGCCGACCTCGAACGGCGGCTGATGCTCGACCAGTGGATCTATCAGCCGGGCCTTCCCGGTAATGTCGTGCGCCCCGATCCCGCGGCCTTCGCCGAGGTCGACGCGGCGGCGGCGGCGTACGGACAGGGCGGGGCGGTGCCAGCGGCGGCGTGGGGCCGGTGGACCACCGCCGAGCGGCAGCGCTTCCTCGCGAGAGTGCCGCAGGAGCGTGAGCCCGCGCAGCTCGCCGCGCTCGATCAGGCGCTCGGGCTGTCGGGCACGGGCAACAACGAGGTCAAGTTCCTCTGGCTCAAGCTCGCGCTGGCCAACCGCTACGAGCCCGCGGTGGGCCAGGCCGAGGCGTTCCTCGCCACCGTCGGCCGGCGCAAGTTCGTCGCCCCGCTGTTCGAGACGCTGATGGGCGAGGGCGCCTGGGGCGAGGGGCACGCGAAGCGCATCTACGCCCGCACCCGCCCCGGCTACCACGCGGTGACCCGGGGCACGGTGGACAAGCTGGTGCTGGGCGGCCGGAACTAGCAAGCATCCTCCGTTCGTCCTGAGGAGAGCTCGAAGCCTCCGGCTGAGAGCTCGTCTCGAAGGACGGGTGCTTCGAGACGGGTCTTCGCCGAAGGCTCAGCCCCTCCTCAGCACAAACGGATATCCTCCCATAGGCGCGCCATGCCGCGAAAAAGCTTGCCCGATGCCGGGCCTTCCCCAACATCGGTGTCAATGCTGCGCCAGTACGAGCTCGTAGAGCGGGTCAAGGAGTACGATCCCGACGCCGACGAGGCGCTATTGAACCGCGCCTATGTCTACACCGTGCAGAAGCACGGCACCCAGACCCGCGCCTCGGGCGATCCCTATTTCAGCCACCCGGTCGAAGTCGCCGGGCTGATGACCGATCTCAAGCTCGACCAGGAGACGATCATCACCGCGCTGCTCCACGACACGGTGGAGGACACGCTGGCGACGATCGACGAGGTCGAGGACCTGTTCGGCGCGGACGTCGCGCGGCTGGTCGACGGGGTTACCAAGCTTTCCAAGATCGAGGCAATGCCCGAGAACGAGCGGGCGGCGGAGAACCTCCGCAAGTTCCTCCTCGCGATGAGCGAGGACATCCGCGTGCTGCTGGTCAAGCTCGGCGACCGCTTGCACAACATGCGCACGCTGCATTTTATCAAAAGCCCCGAGAAGCGTCAGCGGATCGCCCGCGAGACGATGGAGATCTACGCCCCGCTGGCCGAGCGGGTGGGGATGTATGAATACATGCGCGAGATGCAGATGCTCGCGTTCGAGCAACTCGAGCCCGAAGCCTACGCGACGATCACCGGGCGGCTCGCCCAGATCCGGAGCGCCGACGGCGGGCAGGTCGATGCGATCGCCTTGAAGATCAAGCAGGCGCTCGCCGAGGCGGGATTGAAGGTCGAGGTCTCGGGCCGCGAGAAGCACCCCTATTCGATCTGGCGCAAGATGGCCGAGCGCCACGTCAGCTTCGAGCAGGTGACCGACATCATGGCGTTCCGGGTGATCGCCGAGAGCGAAGCCGACTGCTACCGCGCGCTGGGCGTGCTGCACACCGCCTGGCAGTTCATCCCGGGGCGCTTCAAGGACTACATCTCGACCCCCAAGACCAACGGTTACCGCTCGCTTCACACCGCGCTGATCTACGAGAATTCGATGCGGGTGGAGGTGCAGATCCGCACCCGCGACATGCACCGCACCAACGAGTTCGGGCTCGCTGCGCACTGGGCCTACAAGCAGGGCGACCGGCCCGACGGGCAGGTCGGCTGGCTCAGGGACCTGATCGAGATCGTCGACGCCAGCCACGATGCCGAGGAATTGCTCGAGCACACGCGGATGGCGATCTACCAGGATCGCATCTTCGCCTTCACCCCCAAGGGCGCGCTGTTCCAGTTGCCCAAGGGGGCGACCGCGGTCGATTTCGCCTTCGCGGTCCACACCGATCTCGGCGCGCAGACCGTCGGGGCCAAGATCAACGGGCGCCACATGCCGCTGCGCACGGTGCTGAACAACGGCGACGTGGTCGAGATCATCAAGGGCAAGAACGCCGCCCCGCAGCTCTCGTGGCTCGGCTTCG
>JBGSBH010000139.1:0-6220 GCA_041730635.1 Cypionkella sp. | reverse complement strand
GGGCCGGCCGGGGCGGGCGGGCGCCCGCGCGGCGCCAGCCCGGTGCGCATCCTCGGGACCGAGTTGTGGAGCGGCGAAGGCGAGGTGACCCGCACACCCTCGCTTCGCGGCGCGTGGTTCTCGGCGATTCCAGACGCGCGTTTTAAGCGTTTCTCCGACAGCTACCGCGCCCGCTTCGGCGCGCAGCCCTATCGCATCTCGACGCTCGGCTACGATGCGGTGCTCCTCGCGCTCAGGGTCGCCCGCGACTGGCCGGCAGGGCGCAGCTTCCCGGTTGCCCGGTTGCGCGACGAGGCCGGCTTCCTCGGGCTCGACGGCGCGTTTCGCTTCCCGCCCGGCGGGGTCGCCCAGCGCGCGATGGAGGTGCGCGAGGTGCGCGAGGGTTCGGTCGTGATCGTCGAGCCCGCGCCCGCCGCGTTCCCCGACTGACGATAAGTCGCCGGCCTGCTTGAAGCCGCGCGCGGGCGCCGCGTATAGCCCGCAGCGATGCCCGACGACCTGTTCGCCACCCCGCCGGCCGGCACCGACGCTTACGATGCGACCTCGATCGAAGTACTCGAAGGGCTGGAGCCCGTCCGCCGGCGGCCGGGGATGTACATCGGGGGCACCGACGACCGCGCGCTGCATCACCTCGCCGCCGAAGTGCTCGACAACGCGATGGACGAAGCGGTCGCCGGGCACGCGAACCGGATCGAGGTCGAGCTCGCCGAAGGCAACCGGCTGACGATTTCTGACAACGGCCGCGGCATCCCGGTCGATGAGCACCCCAAGTTCCCCGGCAAGTCGACCCTCGAGGTGATCCTCACCACCCTGCACTCGGGGGGCAAGTTCTCGGGCAAGGCCTATGCTACCAGCGGCGGCCTCCACGGGGTCGGCGTGTCGGTGGTCAACGCATTGTCCGAGCACACCCGGGTCGAAGTTGCGCGGGGGCGCGAGCTGTTCGCGCAGGAGTTCGCCCGGGGGGCGCCCGCCGGCCCGCTGCAGAAGCTAGGCGCGGCGCCCAACCGGCGCGGCACTACGGTCAGCTTCCGCCCCGATCCCGAGATCTTCAGCGAACGCGCGTTCAGCCCCCGCCGGCTGTTCAGGCTTGCCCGGTCGAAGGCCTATCTCTACGCCGGCGTGGAGATCCGCTGGAAGTGTGCGCCCGCGCTCGCCGGCGACGACGTGCCGGCGGAGGCGGTGTTCCAGTTTCCCGGCGGCCTCGCCGATTACCTCGCCGAGCAGGTCGGAGGGCGCGACTGCGTGACCAGCCAGCCTTTCGCCGGGCGGCAGGACTTTGCCGACGATCAGGGCCGGGTCGAATGGGCGATCGCATGGCCGCTGTGGTCCGACGGGGCGATGAGCTGGTACTGCAACACGGTGCCCACGCCCGACGGCGGCACGCACGAACAGGGCCTGCGCGCGGCGCTGACCAGGGGCGTGCGCGCGTTCGGCGAGCTCGTCGGGCAAAAAAAGGCGCGCGACATCTCGGCCGACGACGTGATGACCGGGGCCGAGGTCATGCTCAGCGTGTTCATCCGCGATCCCCAGTTCCAGAGCCAGACCAAGGACCGGCTGACCTCGCCCGAGGCCGCGCGGCTCGTCGAGAACGCGGTGCGCGACCATTTCGATCACTTCCTGTCCGACAACATGGAGCGCGGGCGGGCGCTGCTAGCCGCGGTGATGGAGCGGATGGACGAGCGGCTGAAGCGCAAGGCTGAGCGCGAGGTCAAGCGCAAGACCGCCACCAACGCGAAGCGGCTGCGCCTCCCGGGCAAGCTGACCGACTGCTCGGGCGAAGGGCCGGGCGAGACCGAGCTGTTCATCGTCGAGGGCGACAGCGCCGGGGGGAGCGCCAAGCAGGCGCGCGACCGCAAGACCCAGGCGATCCTGCCGATCCGCGGCAAGATCCTGAACGTCGCCAGCGCCAGCGCCGACAAGATCCGCGCCAACAGCGAGATTGCCGACCTGATCCTCGCGCTGGGCTGCGGCAGCCGCAAGGACTGCAACCCGGACGCGCTGCGTTACGACCGCATCGTGATCATGACCGACGCCGATGTCAACGGTGCCCACATCGCGACGCTGCTGATGACATTTTTCTTCCAGGAGATGCCCGAGGTGGTGCGCCGCGGGCACCTGTTCCTCGCCCAGCCCCCGCTCTATCGGCTGACCGCCGGCAAGGAGAGCGCTTACGCGCGCGACGATGCGCACCGCGCCGAGCTCGAAGCGACGCAATTTAGGGGCAGGAAGGTCGAGGTCGCGCGGTTCAAGGGGCTCGGCGAGATGAACCCGCAGCAGCTGCGCGAAACGACGATGAACCCGGCCACCCGCAGCCTGATCCGCATCACCCTGCCGCCCGAGCACGAGCAGCGCCACGCGATCCGCGAGCTGGTCGATCAGCTGATGGGCCGCAATCCCGAGCATCGGTTCAATTTCATCCAGAACCACGCGGCCGACGTCGACCGCGAGCTGATCGACGCCTAAGCGTATTGCGCTCGACCCCGGGGACCCTTAACGCCCCGCGTAAATTCTCAATCTAGGAACGGGTATGGTCGAGCGCTTCGAAGGCACCAGCAGCTACATCGCGACCGAGGATCTCAAGGTCGCGGTGAACGCCGCGGTGACCTTGCGCCGGCCGCTGCTGGTCAAGGGCGAGCCGGGCACCGGCAAGACGGTGCTGGCTTACGAGATCGCCAAGGCGATCGAGGCGCCGCTGATCGAATGGAACGTGAAGTCCACCACCAAGGCGCACCAGGGGCTTTACGAGTACGACGCGGTCGCCCGCCTGCGCGACGGGCAGCTCGGCGACGAGCGGGTCCACGACATCCGCAACTACATCAAGCGCGGCAAGCTGTGGGACGCGTTCACCTCGCCCACGCTGCCGGTGCTGCTGATCGACGAGATCGACAAGGCGGACATCGAGTTTCCGAACGACCTCCTCCAGGAACTCGACCGGATGCGGTTCGATGTCTACGAAACGCAAGAGACGATCGAGGCCAGGGAGCGCCCGATCGTCGTCATCACGTCGAACAACGAGAAGGAGCTGCCCGACGCGTTCCTGCGCCGCTGCTTCTTCCACTACATCAAGTTCCCCGACCGCGAGACTATGCGCGAGATCATCGAGGTCCACTATCCCGGCATCCAGAAGCTGCTGGTGTCGAAGGCGATGGACGTGTTCTACGAGATCCGCGAGGTGCCGGGGCTGAAGAAGAAGCCCTCGACCAGCGAGCTGCTCGACTGGCTCAAGCTGCTGCTCAACGAAGACATGCCGCTCGAGGTGCTGCAGTCGAAGGACGCGAGCAAGGCGATCCCGCCGCTCCACGGCGCGCTGCTGAAGAACGAGCAGGACGTCATGCTGTTCGAGCGCCTGGCGTTCATGGCGCGGCGCCAGGGGGGCTGAACCGACCCGTTTGCGCTTTCGATTACCTGCGCGGATGATTACAACATAAGTAAGCGCGCAAAGCGCCAGGGTCGCAAAAGAGATGGCGCATGGGCGAAGGGCGCAAGGAAGATCGCCACCCGATCGAGGTCTGGGGGCAGTACCGCATGTCCACCGGCGTTCGCCGCGACGTGCCGATCAAGGATCTGTCCGAAACCGGCTGCCGGTTCTACGATCGCTTTTCGAGCCTGCTCCCGGGCGCCGAGATCACCCTGCGGATCGAAACGCTCGGGCCCTTCGAAGCGACCGTGCGCTGGCAGGAGGGCGGCTACGTCGGGGTCCAGTTCGCCCACCGGCTTTACGGGCCGACCTTCGATCACATCCGCCTGCGCCTGAGCCGCTAGGCTAAAGCACGTAAGCCAGTTCGAAATCGCCCCAGCGGCGGCCGTCGATCACCAGCGGGACGTAGACGTTGCGCACGATCTCGTAAGTCGTGCCGTCGCCCTCCTGGCGATAGACCGCCATCATGAACGGGGCGTCGCTGGCCTTGGCCTTGCGGTCGATCGGGTCGAGCAGGATCCGCCCGTTGCGGCAGTACTTGGTGTCGTGCGCGAGGTCGCCGGTGGGCTGGCGCGAGCGGTCGGATACGTGCGTGGGCAGGAACCCGCGCATGTCGGCCTGGCTGCACATCTTGATCGGCCCGCCCTCCGCGGTCACGCGGTCGTTGATCGGCCGCCAGTGGGCATCGGCCCAGTCGCTCAGGGTGGTGCGGTAGCGCTTGGGATTGCTGCCGGGCACTTCGCGGTAGCTTTGATCGAACAGGGCCGCGCGGGTCAGCCCCCCGGCGGCGATCGCCGCTTCGGCGACGGCGACGATCTCGCGCGCATAGCTCTGCGCCTTGTCGACCATCGCGCTGTCCGCCGGCGACAGCCCGGCCTTGACCAGCTCGTCGAACATCGAGCTCGCGGTCAGCTCGAGCTCTTCGATGCGCGCGTGCGCTCCGGCGAGCTTCGCTTCGTTGTCGACCGCGGCGCGGTCGAACGATTCGAGCACCCCCTGCACCGCGTGGACGTGATCGCTGATCGTCGCGGTCGCACGGGTGATCTGGTCGTTCTGCCGGTCGACCTCGAGGATCAGCTCGTTGACCGAGCGCATCGTGTGCTGGATCTGGCCGACCGAAAGCTTCGCTTCGCCGCTCGCCTTGCCCCCGCGCTCGATCTTGGCGATCACCTCGTCGGCTTCGCGCCCCAGCGTGTCGATCGTCCGGCCGATCTCCTCGGTCGCGCGGCGGGTATCGCCGGCGAGGCTCTTGACCTCGCTCGCCACGACCGCGAACGTGCGGCCGGCATCGCCGGCCCGCATCGCCTCGATCGTCGCGTTGAGCGCGAGGATGTTGGTGGTCTCGGCGATCTGGTCGATTTCCTGCGCGCTCGCCCGCACCTGCGCCATCGCCGCCGCGAACCCGGTCACGTGCTGGGCCAGCGTTTCGACCAGTTCGAGCAGTTCGGTGATCTGGCCGAGCGAGGACTGGATCAGCGCCGAACCCTCCCCCAGCCGCTCGATCGCGCGTTCGGACAGCAGCCGCGCCTCGTCGCTCGCTTGCGCGACGCGCATCTGGTCGGTCTCGAGCGCGGCGACCGTATCCTGCAGCGCGGCGTGTTCCGAACGGAGCCGCTGCGACGAGAGCATCACCGCATGGACGATCCCGGCGACGTCGGTGCAGCCGACGGTCACCTCGCCGCAGCTCGCCGAGATGCGCTCGATGCCGTGCCCGCCGGCCACGTCGATTGCCTTGTGTTCCATGGGTCCCCTGTCAACCCGCCCTGCCGGCAACTTTTAGGGGGCCATGGTTAGCGAAGGTTAAACGAGCCTGTGATCGTCGGCACGTTCGGCGGTTTCGTCGGCGCGGTGGGCGATCTGAGCGGCGGTATCGGCCCGCTGGAGGGCGCCGAAGCGGGACCTCGGCCATCTCCTCGTTGCCCAGCTATGGTGCGCCATTCGAAATAGGAGTATGGTGAAGCCATGTTCTTCAGTTTCGTCGACGAGCTGCGCGCGGCGGGCATTCCTGCAAGCTTCAAGGAGCACCTGACCCTTCTGGAGGCGCTCGATCGGGACGTCATCGAGCAGACGCCGGAAGCGTTCTATTACCTCTCGCGCGCGACCTTCGTGAAGGACGAAGGGCTGATCGACCGCTTCGACCAGGTGTTCCAGAAAGTCTTCAAGGGCGTGCTGACCGACTACGGGCAGCAGCAGGTCGACATCCCCGAGGAATGGCTGAAGGCGGTCGCCGAGAAGTTTCTCACCCCCGAAGAGATGGAAGCGATCAAGTCCCTCGGCAGCTGGGACGAGATCATGGAGACGCTCAGGAAGCGGCTCGAGGAGCAGCAGAAGCGCCACCAGGGCGGCAACAAGTGGATCGGCACCGGCGGGACGAGCCCGTTCGGAAACTCCGGATACAATCCCGAAGGGGTGCGGATCGGCGGCGAGAGCCAGCACAAGCGCGCGCTCAAGGTGTGGGAAAAGCGCGAGTTCAAGAACCTCGACAACACCCGCGAGCTCGCCACGCGCAACATCATTATGGCCTTGCGCGGGCTGCGGCGTTTTGCCCGCGAGGGCGCCGCCGACGAGCTCGATCTGGACGCGACGATCGAAGGGACGGCCAAGCAGGGCTGGCTCGACATCCACATGCGGCCCAAGCGGCACAATGCGGTCAAGCTGCTGCTGTTTCTCGACGTCGGCGGATCGATGGACCCGTTCATCAAGCTGGTCGAGGAGCTGTTCAGCGCCGCCACCGCCGAGTTCAAGAACCTCGAATTCTTCTACTTCCACACGCCTTCGTAGAGGCAGTTGTGGAAGTAGAAG
>JBGSBH010000138.1:0-6337 GCA_041730635.1 Cypionkella sp. | reverse complement strand
CTACCCATTTTTTTCGATCGCTCCAATCTCTAAGTTCACGTTTCAACGGGTATAAAACTTCAAATCCTAAATTATGCAAATTTAAACCTATTTTTTTTTCGCAGCCTATTTTCACTCTCAAAACATACCAATTTGCATCTTTTATGATCGGGGCGCGGGGTGAACGATACCCGCGGCGGTGCCTTCGCGGGGGTCGCCCGCAAGGCACACGGCCGCGCGGGCACGCTCGCCTCGATCGCCCGCGATTCGCGGCTGACGCGCGGCTTCCTGCTGCAGATCGTGCTTTCGGCGGCGATCGCGCACATCGGGCTGCTGCTCAACTCGGCGCCGGTGATCATCGGCGCGATGCTGATCTCGCCGCTGCTGGCCCCGATCATGGCGTTCGGCTTCGCCATCGCGACCTTCGACGGGCGGCTGCTGCGCCGCGCGCTGCAGACGTTTGCTGCCGGCACCCTGGCGGCCATCGCGGTCGCCTGGCTGCTGACGATGCTGTCGCCGATCACCGAGGCGACCCCGGCGATCCTCGCCCGGGTGAGGCCGAGCCTGCTCGACCTGATGGTGGCGATCTTCGGCGGCGTCGCCGGGGCTTACGCGCTGCTGCGCAAGTTCTCCGCCACGATGGTTGGCGTGGCCATCGCCACTGCGCTGATCCCGCCGCTGGCGACCGTCGGCTGGGCGCTCGCCACCGGGGACTTCGGCAGCGCCGGCGGCGCGCTGCTGCTGTACGTCACCAACACCGCCGCGATCGGCTTCATGGCGACGGTGGTGGCGCGCTTCAACGGGTTCGGCACGGGGCTCTCCCCGCGGCAGACCTGGCTGCAATCGCTCGGCATCTTTGCCACTCTCGGGGTACTGGCGGTGCCGCTCGCGTACAGCCTGTCGGCGATCGTGCGCGAGACCCGCGCGCGCGCGGCGCTGCGGGCCGAGCTGGTCGAGCTGGCGGGAGAGCAGGCGGCGATCGAGCGCTTCGAGATCGACTTCGACCGCGCGCGCCCGGCCATCACCGCGGTGGTGATCACGCCCCGCTACATCGGCGGGCTCGAGGAGAACTTCGCGCACGCGGCGCGCGAGGCCTTGGGCGACACGCGGGTCGGCGTGATCCAGTTGCGCAGCGGCAGCGCCGAAGCCGACGCCGCGCGGTCGGCGGCGGCGGCTGCCGCGGAGGAGCGGGCGCTCACCCTGCGCGAAGCCGAGCGGCTGCGCGCGGCGCTCGCCGCCGTCACCCGCGCGCAGCCCGCGGCCGTCACGGTCGACCAGCAGCGCCGGCGCGCGCTGGTGGAGCTGGCGCCCGAGGCTGACGAAGCGGTCGATCTCGCGCCGTTGCGGGCCGCTTTCCCCGATTGGTCGATCGCCGTGGTCCCGGCCCGGCAACCCGCGGAGGAAACCGCGCCTTGACCCCGCGCGCCCTCGCCGGCCATTCGTCAGGATGGTGCCGGAGCTGACCCGGAGGCTCCCGCTTCTAGCCCCTTGCAGCCCGCGCCGGTGGTGCGGTAGCATCGCCGCCGGGGAGGGGCGATGCGGTGCGGCACACGGTCCATCTGCTGGCGCTAGGGCTGGCTGTCACGCCGGTTGCGGGAATCGCCGCCGAGCCCGTCCGTCTCGCCCCCGCGGGCAAATGGGCGGTCAGCTACAACGACGATTCGTGCCGGCTCACGCGCGTGTTCGGCAGCGGCGAGCAGGCGACCGCGCTGATTTTCGAACGGTTCGCCCCGGGCCCCAAGTTCACCCTGATGGTCGCGGGCGCTCCCCTGCAGGGGATCAAGAGCGAGCGGGTCCTGTTCCAGTTCGGGCCCGGCAAGCCGCAACTGGTCCGCTTCGTCAAAGTCGGCGCGCTTCCCGGATACCAGCCGGCGCTGGTCGTCCCCGCGATGCGGCTGGCGGACGAAGAGGACGAGAAGCCGGGCGCCCCGGCCTCGCTCACGCAGCCGGCCACACCGCTGGCCAGGCTCGATGCCGACGAGCGGGCGATCGCCAAAGGCATCTCGTGGCTGTCGGTGAAGGCAGGCTTTCTCGACAAGTTCGTGCTCGACCTGGGGGCCATGGACGAGCCGATGGGCGCGCTGCAGGCCTGTGCCAGCGAGCTGATCACCCACTGGGGCATCGATGCGGCGCGTCATGCCGACCTGAGCCGCCCCGCCACGCCGGCGAACAGCCAGTCCGGCTGGATTGCCAACCGTGATTACGCGCTAGGTCTGCGGCGCGAAGGGATCGAGGGTCTGGTGCATTTCCGGCTGATGGTGGACGCGAACGGGGCGCCGACGTCGTGCCACATCCAGTCCTCCACCCGCCCGCGCGAGTTCGACGATCTGATCTGCAACAACCTGATGCGCAAGGCGCGCTTCAAGCCCGCGCTCGACGCGAAGGGGCAGCCGATCGCTTCGTACTTCCGCAGCACCGCGCGGTTCGACCTGCCTAACTGACGTCTGGGCGGTCGGCGCGCCTCGCGGTCAGGCAGCCGGGCGCCGCAGCAGCTGGACCGCCGCCCCGTCGGGCAGCGTCGCGCGGCGGCTCGGCACGAAGCCGAGCCGGGCGGCCAGCGCGAACGATGGCGCGTTATCCGGGTCGATCATGCAGACGACTTCGCGCGGGCCGTGGACGCGGTCGAACCAGGCGAGCGCGGCGCCCATCGCCTCGCGCGCCAAGCCCTGGCCGACCTGGTCGGCGGCCAGGATCCAGCCGGCCTCGGGCCGGTCGTCGAAATCCTCCCCCAGCCCGCGCCAGGAATGAAACACGCCGCAGTTGCCGATCACCGCGGGGGAGCTCTTCCGCCGCACCATGAAGCTGCCGTAGCCGTGCAGGAACCAGCTCCCCGCGCCGCGCTGGAAGCGGATGAAATGATCGGCCCGGCTCGACATCGGCCCGAGATAGCGGTGCGTCGCCGGGTCGGCGATGATCGCGAACATCGCCGGCTCGTCGGCGATCGCCGGCCGCCACAGCTCGAGCCGGTCGGTGACGAGAAACGGCGCGTTATCGCTCAAAGCGCGGCGTCCAGCGCGTGGATCGTCACCCCGACGAGCCCGCCGACGAGAGTGCCGTTCATGCGGATGAACTGGAGGTCGCGCCCCACCGCGCTCTCGATCCGGTCGGTCACCGTGCGCGCGTCCCACCGGCGCACCGTTTCCGACACCAGCCGCACGATCTGCCCGCCATAGCGGGTGGCGACGCCGACCGCGGTGCGGCGGGCGAAGCGATTGAGCTGCAGCTGCATCCGCGGGTCCGCCTGGAGCACCCGGCCGAGCTCGCTCATGCTTTCGGCGAGCGTGCCGCCGATCCCGGCGGGTTCGCGCGCAGTGCGGATCAAGCCGGCGCGGATGCGCTCCCACACTCCGAGCCACCAGGTGCCTACGACCGGGTTGTCGAGCAGGTCGTTCTTCACCTTCTCGATCCGCGCCTGCATCGCCGGATCGTGCAGCAGATCGTGCGCGAGCTGCGCCAGCCCTTCGTCGAGCTTGCCGCGCAGCGGGTGATCGGGGTCGATCAGCACCTCCGCAAGCAGCTTATAGAGCCCGTCGAGCACCGAGTTGGCGAGCCGTTCGTCGAGCCCGGTCCAGCGCACGAGGCCGTTGGCGCGATCGTGGATCATCTGCCGGATCAGCGCCTCGTTGGCCTCGATCGTCAGCCCGGCCCAGCGGATCGCCGAATCGATCAGCGGCAAATGGCGCCGGTCGGCGATCGCGGCGGTCAGCAACTGGCCGAACAACGGCGCGAGCTCGACCCGCGCGGCGAGCGATTTGAGGCCGCCGCGCACTTGCGTGCCGAGCCGCTCCGGATCGAGCGATTCGAGGAACTCGGCGATCAGCTCGCCCGCGCCGGCGCGCAACCGGGCGCCGGTCTCGCCGCTCGCCGGCGCGGCGAGGTAATCGCCCACCGCCTTCGCCAGGTTCATGTCCTGCATCCGCCGCGCGACCACCGCGGGGGTCAGGAAATTGTCCTGCAGGAACGCCGCCATCGTATCGGCGATGCGATCCTTGTTCTCCGGGATGATCGCGGTGTGCGGGATGGGCAGGCCGAGCGGGCGGCGGAACAGCGCGGTCACCGCGAACCAGTCGGCCAGGCCGCCCACCATCGCCGCCTCGGCAAAGGCGTTGAGGTAGCCGATCGACGGGTGAAGGCCCAGGTACTGGCCGGTCAGGACGTAGATCCCGGCCATCGCCACCAGCAACCCGGTCGCCGTGCGGCGCATGATCCGCGCGCGGTCGGGGGGCAGGGGCGCGCGGCGCATGCGCTGCCAACGCCTTCCCGGCGGCGAGGTTTCGCCGCTCACTCCGCTGGCAGGCCTTCGGGCCGCCGCGGGATCGCCAGCGCCTCGTCACCCGGCTTGTAGGTCAGCATGCGCGTGCGCAGCCACGGGCCGATGCGCTTCTCGAACCCGTCGGCAAGGCTGAAGCCGGCAGGGACGATGAGCAAGGTCAGCATCGTCGACAGCACCAGCCCGCCGATCACCACCGTGCCCATCGGCGCGCGGAAGGCGCCATCGCCCGAAAGCGAGATCGCGGTCGGGATCATCCCCGCGGTCATCGCCACGGTGGTCATGACGATCGGCTGCGCGCGCTTGCGCCCGGCGTCGACGATCGCGGTGAACTTCTCCACCCCGGCGGCCATCTCCTCGATCGCGAAGTCGATCAGCAGGATCGAGTTCTTGGCGACGATGCCGAACAGCATGAGGATGCCGATGAAGACCGGCATCGACATCTTCTGGTTGAAGATCAGCAGCAGCAGCAGCCCGCCGAGCGGCGCCAGGAACAGCGAGGCCATGTTGACCAGCGGCGAGACGAACCGGTGGTACAGCAGCACCAGCACCGCGAACACCAGCAAGACGCCCGCGAACAGCGCGACGCCGAAGCTCTGCTGCATCTCTTCCTGCCATTGCTGTTCGCCGAACGGCGCGTTCGATACCCCTTGCGGCAGGTTCTGCATGATCGGCAGCTTGCGGATGGCCTCCATCGCGTCGCCCTGCGCGACCCCGGGCGATAGGTCGGCGCCGACGAACACCCGGCGCGCCTGGTTGTAGCGCTGGATCGAGGTCGGGCCCGAGCCGAAGCCGATCTCGGCGACGCGCGACAGCGGCACCGAGCCGCCGCTGGCGGTCGGCACCGGCAGGTTGCGGATCGTGTCGAGATCGCGCCGGGCGCGTTCGGACAAGCGCACGCGGATCGGCACCTGCCGGTCCGACAGCGAGAACTTGGCGGCGTTCTGGTCGATGTCGCCCAGCGTGGCGATGCGGATCGTCTGGCTGAGCGCGGCGGTGGTGACCCCGAGCGAGGCGGCCAGATCGGTGCGCGGCTTGATGATGATCTCCGGACGGCGCAGGTCGGCCTCGATCCGCGGGGCGACCACGCCCTTGACGCCGCGCATCTGGCGGGCGAGCTCGGTCGCGGCCTGCTTGAGCGCCTCGGAATCGGATCCCGACAGCATGACCGAGATCGGCCGCCCCGAGCCGCCCGGAGGGCCGCCACCCTGGCCGCTCTGGAACGATACCCGTGCGTCGGGGATCTGCTGCAGCAGCGGGGTCAGCTCGCGCTCGAATTCCTGCTGGGTCTTGTCGCGATCGGTCTTGAGCGTGATGAACAGCCGTGCATTGCCCTCGTTGATCCGCTCGAGCACCGCCTCGACCTCGGGCCGGCGGTTGACGATCGCGGCCACTTCGTCGGCCACGCGCTCGGTCTGCGCCAGCGTGGTGCCGGGCACCATCTCGATCCGCACCCGGCTGAAATCGCTGTTGAAGTCGGGGAAGAACTGGGTCGGCAGCATCATCCCCGTAGCCACCGTCAGCAGCAGGGCGCCGAACCCGGTGCCGACCATCCACATCCGATGGTCGCGCAGCCGCGCGGCGAAATAGCGGAACCAGCGGTTGTACCCCTGGCCGACGAAGCGGGCGAGGAAGTACCCGAGCCACACGGTGAACAGCAGCGCCGCGAACCCCACCACCACGATGATTGCCAGCAGCAGCAGCCGCATCACGACCAGCGCGATCACCGCCAGGATGTTGGTCGGGTCCGGGTTCACCCACGCGGAAACCGTCTCCGCCGGCTGCATGGCGGCGAGCGCGGTGTTGGCGGCAAAGAACGCCGCCGTCGGCACGATCACCAGCAGCAGCGAGAACAGCGTGCCCAGCGCGACATACCACACGCGCGCGCGCGGCTTCGCGATCGCCGCGCGCACCCGGTCCATCTCCGAGCGGTCGAGCGTCCAGCGCAGCAGCCGCTCGTAGCGATCCATCCACGGCCCGCTGGCGTGCTCGGCGTGGCCCTTGGCCTTGAGGAAGTACGCGGCGACCATCGGGGTGATCATCCGCGCGACCGCGAGGCTCATCAGCACCGAGACCACCACGGTGAGG
>JBGSBH010000137.1:0-6350 GCA_041730635.1 Cypionkella sp. | reverse complement strand
TGAACATCCTCGAGAAGAGCTGGGAGGAGGCCGAGGCGAGCTTCAAGCAGGCGTTCCAGCTGTACCACGAGTCGGGCCACAACAAGACGCGAGACATGCTCGTGAGCGAGACGCCGACGCCGATCGAATAGCTGACGATCGTCACGTCCTTGCCTTCGCGCATCACGCGTGCCTTGCCGATCGGCAGCACGTAATCGTCGAGCTTGGGCACTTCGAAGGTGCGACCGTAGAGCAGCTCATTTTCGAGGAACACGACCGGGTCCTCGGTGCGGATCGCGGCCTTGAGCAGTCCCTTGGCGTCGGCCGCATCGTAGGGCGCGATCACGACCAGCCCGGGGACGCTCGCGTACCACGGGGCGAAGTTCTGGCTGTGTTGCGCGGCGACGCGGCTGGCGGCGCCGTTGGGCCCGCGGAACACCACCGGGCAGCGCATCTGCCCGCCCGACATGTAGTTGGTCTTGGCCGCCGAGTTGATGATGTGGTCGATCGCCTGGAGGGCGAAGTTGAAGGTCATGAACTCGACGATCGGCCGCAGGCCGCCCATCGCCGCGCCGGTGCCGATCCCGGCAAAGCCATATTCGGTGATCGGGGTGTCGATCACCCGCTTCGGCCCGAACTCGTCGAGCAGGCCCTGGGTCACCTTGTAGGCGCCCTGATACTGCGCGACTTCCTCCCCCATGACGAACACCCGCTCGTCGCGACGCATTTCCTCGGCCATCGCATCGCGCAGCGCCTCGCGCACGGTGACCGTTTTCATGGCGGTGCCGGCGGGAAGCTCGCGATCGCGCGCCAGCCTCGCCTCGGCGGCCAGTTGCCGGGCCCCTCCGTCTTCCTGCGCCGCCTTGGGGGCCTCGGACTCAGCGGCCTTGGCATGGTCGGCAGGTTCGCGCTGTTCGTCGGCAATGTTGGCGGTATGAACGGAGGAAGCGAGCGCATTTTCGCCCTCGCCCGCCATCGTCGCGATGACTTCGCCGACCTTCACGTTCTCGGTCCCTTCGGCGACGAGGATCTTGCCGATCGTCCCCTCGTCGACCGCCTCGAACTCCATCGTCGCCTTGTCGGTCTCGATCTCGGCGAGGATGTCGCCGGCGGAGACGGTATCGCCTTCCTTGACCAGCCACCGGGCCAGCGTCCCTTCCTCCATCGTCGGCGAGAGCGCCGGCATCCTGAGCTCGAGCGCCATCAGTACGCCTCCACCAGCACATCGGTGTAGAGTTCGGACGCGGCAGGCTCGGGCGAGCTCTCGGCGAAATCGGCGCTTTGCGCGACCGCGGCGCGGATGCGCTTGTCGATCGCCTTTAGCTCGTCCTCGCTGCGGCCCCGCTCGAGCAGCTCTTTCCGGGCACGCTCGATCGGATCGTTGTGTTCGCGCTGATCCTGCACCTCCTCGCGGGTGCGGTATTTCGCCGGGTCGGACATCGAGTGCCCGCGGTAACGATAGGTGTTGAGCTCCATCAGCACCGGGCCGTTGCCACCGCGCACGTGCGCGAAGGCGACTTCGGCGGCGGCGCGCACCTCGAGCACGTCCATCCCGTTGACGTCCATCCCCGGGATGCGGAACGCGGTGCCGCGGCGATAGAACTCGGTCTCGGCCGAGCTGCGGGTGACCGCGGTGCCCATCGCGTACTGGTTGTTCTCGATCGCGAAGACGATCGGCAGCTTCCACAGCGACGCCATGTTGAAGGTTTCGTAAACCTGCCCCTGGTTGGCCGCTCCGTCGCCGAAATAGGCGAGGCACAGCCCGCCATCCCCGCGATACTGATGCGCCAGCGCGAGCCCGCCGCCGAGCGCGACCTGGGCGCCGACGATGCCGTGCCCGCCGTAGAAGCGGTGCTCGGTCGAGAACATGTGCATCGAGCCGCCCTTGCCCTTGCTGATCCCGGCCTCGCGCCCGGTGAGCTCGGCCATGATCACCTTGGGATCGATCCCGTAGGCAAGCATGTGGCCGTGATCGCGGTAGCCGGTGATCACGCTGTCGAGCCCCTAGGTCAGCGCCGCCTGCAGCCCGACCGCGACCGCTTCCTGGCCGATGTAGAGGTGGCAGAAGCCGCCGATCAGCCCGAGGCCGTAAAGCTGGCCCGCGCGCTCCTCGAACCGGCGGATCAGCAGCATCTGTTCGTAGAACGCCAGAAGTTCCTCGTCCTTCGCGCTGTAGCGGGGCGATTTCGCGTGCGCCTCCTGCAAGGAGTGGAGCGCGAAATCGGGCGCTGGCGCGGCTGCCGGCGCGGCCGGCGCGGGGCTTGGGCTGGCGGCTTTGGCCAAGACGAAAATCCTCGATTGCGGGCTGCCGGGGAGGTGGCGTGGCGAGGCGCTATGGCGCAAGCCCGGCGCGCGCGCAACTTGCCGGCATACGAAATTTCCGTAGGGGAAACCTACTCGCCCTGCGGCTTCAGCAGAATGACGACCTCGTCGGGGTGGACGACGTTGAGATCGCGCCGGATGAGCTCGCCCACAAGGTCCGGATCGGCGTGATTGGGATTGAGCGCGTCGACCTGGATCTTCAGCTCGTTGCGCTGGTGCGTCAGCTCGGCGATCTGGGCCCGCCGCTGGTCGAGCAGGCGCAGATTGTCGCCCCATGCCAGCAGCCCGCTGGGGCCCACGGTGGCGAGCCCGCCGATCACCAGCAAGACCCCGAGCGCAATCGCCTGAGTCAGCCGCTCCTTCGGCGAAACGATCGTGTGGCCTTCGCGCGTCACGAAACCGACTGAATCATAGTTAATCCGGCGATTCAAGCGGTTTCGCGCGCCAGATGGCATCGCGCCGAACTTTATCCCCCGCCCCGCCCGGTCAATAGCTGCGGGGCAACCCGAGGACGTGCTCCGCGAGGTAGCTGAGGATCAGGTTGGTGCTGATCGGCGCCACCGTGTAGAGCCGCGCCTCGCGGAACTTGCGCTCGACGTCGTACTCCTCGGCGAAGCCGAAGCCGCCGAAGGTCTGCACGCACATATCCGCCGCGGCCCAGCTCGCCTCGCTCGCCAGCAGCTTGGCCATGTTGGCTTCGGCCCCTGGATTGCCGCCCGCGTCGTAGGCCTGGGCGGCGTGCCGGACCATCAGTTCGGCGGCGCGCATCTGCGCGTAACAGCGGGCGATAGGAAATTGAATTCCCTGATTTTTCCCGATCGGGCGGCCGAAAACCTCGCGCCCCCTGGCGTATTCGACGGCGCGGTCGATGAACCACTTCGCGTCGCCGACGCATTCGGCCGCGATCAGGATGCGTTCGGCGTTCATGCCCGAAAGGATGTAGCGGAAGCCCCGCCCTTCTTCGCCGACGAGGGCGGATGCCGGGATGCGCAGATCGTCGAAGAACACCTCGGTGGTCGAGTGATTCATCAGCGTGCGGATCGGCTTGATCGTCAGCCCCCGGCCGAGCGCTTCCCGCATGTCCACCAGGAAGATGCTGAGGCCCTCGGTGCGGCTGGCGGCCTCCTCACGCGGGGTGGTGCGCGCCAGCAGCAGCATGAGGTCGGAATGCTCGGCCCGGCTGGTCCAGATCTTCTGCCCGTTCACGACGTAATGGTCGCCGTCGCGAACCGCCCGGGTCTTGAGCGACAGCGTGTCGGTGCCACTGGTCGGCTCGGACACCCCGAACGCCTGCAGCCGCAGCTCACCGCTGGCGATCGCCGGCAAGTAGCGTTCCTTCTGCGCGGCGCTGCCATAGCGGAGCAGCGTGTTCATGATGTACATTTGCGCATGCGCGCTGGCGCCGTTGCAGCCGGACGCCTGGATCTCCTCCATGATCACCGCGGCGGCGTCGAGCTTGAGCCCGCTGCCGCCGTACTCCTCGGGAATCAGCGCCGCGAGAAAGCCGGCGCGGGTCAGCGCATCGACGAATTCGCCCGGGTAGGCCCGCTCGCGGTCCTTGCCGCGCCAGTACTCGCCGGGAAACTCGGCGCACAGCGCGCGCACCGCGCGGCGGATCTCGGCAAGGTCGTCGCGCTCGTTCATCCCTCACCGTCCGTGCGTGGTGCGCCCGACAGGATTCGAACCTGTGGCCCCCAGATTAGGAATCTGGTGCTCTATCCTGCTGAGCTACGGGCGCCCGGGGGCGCGTGTAAGAGACTGGTGCATGACTGGCAACGACAGGATTGCCCTCCGCTTCGCGGCCGACGCCCCGTGCCGGCGACGCCGCCTAGTTCAGTTCGTCGGGCGCGGCGACCGGGATCAGCAGCGGCGCCACGGGTATCCCCTCCTCGGCGAGCTCGGCCGCCTCTTCGCG
Source organism: Cypionkella sp. (assembly GCA_041730635.1). Lineage (GTDB taxonomy): Bacteria > Pseudomonadota > Alphaproteobacteria > Sphingomonadales > Sphingomonadaceae > Tsuneonella. The sequence goes on along the minus strand of JBGSBH010000137.1, from coordinate 2,134 downwards.
GGTAGCGCGGCCGTGGATGAGCGAATGCTCCTGCTCGCCGTAATGCATCGCGCGGCTGCGTTCGGCGAAGGCATCGCCGACCCACGTGCTGTCCTTCAGCGCCTTGGCCTGCGCCGCGGCGAGCGCGTGCATCGCGGCCGCGACCTGCGGCGGGAGGGGGTTGGGGGCGGGCCGCCGCGGCGGTTCCGCGAGCGCGTTCCCCTTGGCCGGCACCGCCGGCGCCATCGGCGCCTTGGCCACGTCGCGCGAGCCGCAGTGGGGACAATCGACCAGGCCGCGGGTTTGCTGCTCGGCGAACTTTTCCGACGAGGCGAACCAGCCTTCGAACCGGTGGCCGTCGCGGCAGGCGAGGTCGAATACGATCATCTAAGGCGCTAGTTGGGCATCGGGCGACGGTTGGCAAGGCTGGGGAGCTGCTGCCGGACCTCCGCGGTCCGGGCGGCGTCGATTTCCGCAAACGCCACGCCCGGTCGCTCGCCGCCCATGTCGAGCACGACGTCACCCCATGGATCGATCACCAGGCTGTGGCCGAAGGTGGTGCGGCCCTCCGCATGGCGTCCCACCTGCGCCGCCGCGATCACCCAGGCGCTCGCCTCCACCGCCCGTGCCCGCATCAGCAGGTGCCAGTGGGCCCGCCCGGTGGGCACCGTGAACGCGGACGGGATTGCAATGGCATCGCAACGTCGCCGGCCAAGTTCCTCGAACAAAGCCGGAAAACGCACGTCGTAGCATATCGCCAGCCCCAGCCGGCCGATAGGCGTGCCATCCGCGCTGACGACCTCGCGGCCGGGAGCGTACGCGCTCGATTCGCGCCAGCTCTCGCCGCTCGCGAGGTCGACGTCGAACATGTGCAGCTTGTCGTAGCGCGCCGCGATCTCACCGGATGGACCGATCAATAGCGAGCGGTTGGCCCAGCCGCCCTCCTCGCCGAGGACCGCCAGCGATCCGAGCGCGACCCACACGCCGGCCCGGGCCGCGGCGCCGCGCGCCGCATGCAGCACCGGATTGCCCGCCTCGGCCACGACATGGCGCGCGGCGCGGGCGCGGTCGCGGTCGAGTAGCCCGCTCATCTCGGGCGTGAACAGCATCGCCGCTCTGCCGGCCGCCGCCTGCTCGATCGCCGATTCCACCGCGCGCGCATTGGCCGCCGGGTCGATCCCGGCGGTCATCTGCAGCACCGCGATACGGGTCACACTCGGCCGAGCAGCGCGTCGAGCCGGCCCGCTTGCTCGAGCGCCTGGAGATCGTCCGAGCCGCCGACGTGGGTCGCGCCGATGAAGATCTGCGGCACCGTCCGCGCCAGCGGCGCGCGGGCGAGCATTTCGTCGCGCCTGGGGCCGCCCATCGTGATGTCGTGTTCGACGTATTCGACCCCCTTCCCATCGAGCAGGCGCTTGGCACGGAAGCAGTAGCCGCAGCCGAACTTGGTATAGATCACGACTTCCGGTTGGCTCATCGGGGGTCCTTCGACGATCGCCGCCCGGCACCCTCTTGAAGGGCGTAGCGGCCGAATTATCTCACTGCTGCCTCACCGTGCCGCGTGGCGGGCGGAAAGGCAAATTCGGGCGGGCGCCGGTCTAACGGGCCCGACCAGTCAAATTGCTCATTGGAGGATTTGTTTCATGTCACGACTCGATTTCACTCCCTATCGCCGCACCACCGTCGGCTTCGACCGGCTGTTCGACCTGCTCGAGAGCCAGGTGCGCAACAACGGCGGCAACGGCGACAATTACCCCCCGTTCAACATCGAGCGGAAGGGCGACGACGAATACCGCATCACCCTGGCGGTAGCCGGCTTCCGCCCGGGCGATCTCGACATCACCGCGCAGCAGAACCTGCTGGTGATCCAGGGCAAGAAGCGCCCCGAGACCGCGCAGGGCGAGATGCTGCACCTCGGCATCGCCAACCGCGGGTTCGAGCGCCGCTTCGAGCTGGCGGATTACGTCCGCGTACAGAACGCGGACCTTGCCGACGGCCTGCTGACGATCGACCTCGTGCGCGAAGTGCCCGAGGCGATGAAGCCGAAGAAGATCCACGTCGGCGGCCAGCCGGCGCGGGAGGTGGTGCAGGACAGCGACGGTCAGTCGAACGCGGCCTGATCGCGCGCAGCACCCGGAACGATTGGGGGGGGGCC
>JBGSBH010000136.1:0-6390 GCA_041730635.1 Cypionkella sp. | reverse complement strand
CGAGCGCTCGACCCCGAGATCGGCGATCTTGAGCAGATCGACGAACTCGGTCGCGAACAGCTCGCGCCGCCGCCCTTCCCAGGCGAGCGTCGCCAGGCTGCGCGCGAGGTCGAAGTCACCGGTGTAGCTGCCGTAGTTGGTCTCGTGCCCCCAGATCGCGACGAGCATCTTGGCGGGCACGCCGTAGCGCGCCTCGAGCTCGGCTCCGAGCGGGCCCAGCGCCTGATACTGCCGCCGCCCGCCGCCGACCCGCGCGGCATCGACATGGGTGTCGAGATAGCGCTGCAGCGGCGAGAAGCTGCCGCTGCGCGACGGCGTGCCGGGCTGGCTCCGGTCGAGCTCGATCACCCGGGCGTTGGGGGTGAGATCATAGGTCATCCGCCGGATCGTCGGCTCGCTCACCCCCTCGGCCCGCGCACGGGCGATCAGCACCTGGAGGTAGGCGTCGAAGCTCATGTCCTGAGCGGTGGACGGGGCGGCGGAACAGGCGGCGGCGAACGAGCCGAGAATTGCCAGCAATGAAAGGCGCATGGGTGTTTGTCGCATGAGCGGTTCAACGGTGCAAAGGGCAAAGGGTTCGTGACAACCGCAATTGGGCTCGCCAGCCGCTCGGTTCGCCGGACAGGTGGCCGAGTGGTTCAAGGCAGCGTTCTTGGACTCGGGGGAGCCGCAAGGCTCCGGAGAGGTCGCCGCAGGTGACAACACCGCCGTTCGGCGCTAGCCGACTGGCCCCGAGGACAGGTGGCCGAGTGGTTTAAGGCAGCGGTCTTGGACTCGGAGGAGCCGCCAGGCTCCGGAGAGGTCGCCGCAGGTGACAATACCGCCGTTCGGCGCTAGCCGACTGGCCCCGAGGACAGGTGGCCGAGTGGTTTAAGGCAGCGGTCTTGAAAACCGCCGTGGGTTCACGCTCACCGTGGGTTCGAATCCCACCCTGTCCGCCATGCAGAAGGGAGCGATACGCTTGGCCCATTTCCTGATCGTCGAAGCGCGCTTCTACGACCATCTCAACGACATGCTCGTCGCGGGCGCGCGCGGAGCGCTGGAGCGGGCGGGGCATACGTTCGACGTCATGACGGTTCCCGGCGCGCTCGAGATACCGGGCGCGATCGCGGTGGCTTCGGAAACGGGCCGCTACGACGGGTTCGTCGCGCTGGGCGTGGTGATCCGCGGGGAGACCTATCACTTCGAGATCGTGGCCGGCGAGAGCGCGCGCGGGGTGATGGCGCTGACGATGGACGGGCTGGCGATCGGCAACGGCATCCTGACGGTCGAGAACGAGGACCAGGCGCTGGTCCGCGCGGACCCGGCGCAAAAGGACAAGGGCGGCGAAGCGGCCAAGGCCGCGATGGCGCTCCTCACCGTGCGCGAGCAGTTTGCGTGAACCTTACGCCGGGTCGGCGAGGCCGGTGAGGCCGAGCGGATCGTACGGCCCGATCGCCAGTTGCTCGAACGCGCCGATGCCCTGCTCGCCGTTCGCGGCGGTGACCCGGCAGACCATTTGCACGTGAAGATTGTCGGGCCGCGCCGGATCGACCGCGGCGAGGTCGATATCCTCGCGCTCGATTTCGAGCGTGCCGTGGTCGAGCCCGTGGTTCCACCTGGGCGACGTGTAGCCGAGCCCGCGCATCTGGAAGCGAGCGAGCGGCACGAAGTCGAAGCGTTCCTCGCCCACCGACAGTGTCCCGCCCGCCGGCCAGCGGGTGCCGGGCGTGGGTGCCGCCTCCATCCGGGCGTCGGCGAGCTCGGTGAACGCCTCCGGTCCGTTGCCGTCGGGCGCGATCACCGCGCGCGTGTTCCAGGGCGTCCCGTCCTGATGCGCGTTCAGGTGGAAGAACAGGCTGCGGCCGGGCAGGTTGACCGGGGTCCATTGCCAGAAGAACTGCCGCACGCCGCCCCCGGCCGCCTGCGGATCGGCGGCGCCGACCGGGCGCACGCCCCAGCTCCGGTCGCGGGTGCCGGCGGTGCCGGGCGCCAGCGTATCGCGGCGGCCGTCGACCTCGATCCAGCCCGCGTAGTGCCCGTTCTGGGTCAACCGGGTGTAGTCCATCACCGTGCGCGGACCCACCCGCCAGGTGAACCGCGGCTCCTCGATCGGGAACGCGCGGCCGGTGAAAGTGAGGTCGGCCGCTATCCCTTCGCCTTCGACGATCACCCGCAGCTCGTGCAGCGGCTCGACGATCTCGATCCGGATGGGCCCGCAGGCGAGATCCATCCGCTCCATCCCCAGCCGGCGGCTGGCGTGAAGGCAATGCTGGACGCCGCCGCGCACGACGCAGAAATGCGCATCCGCCACGTCGAGATGCGGATAGACACCGAACGCAGCGGCGAAAAACCCGCTTCCGTCGGGCGCGTAGCCGTTGAAGAAGTAGCGGTCGTAGAAATTGCGGTCGGTGCCCGCGTAGGCGACCGGCTCGGCGGTCTGGTGCAACGGGTAGTCGTCGCCTTTGCTCAGCGCCATGTCAGCCCTTTCCGGTCAGGAGGTCGATCGAGCGATGCTCGCGCGCCAGCGCGCAGGCGCCGCGGGCCATCGAGAGGAAGTTCGCATCGCCCCGCGGGGTGCGCTCGACGAATGCGGCGCTGAAGACCGCGGTCGAGACCCCGTGCAGCGCCCCGAGGCGATAGTCGTCCCACACCGCGTCGCGCGTGAGCGGCACACCGCGGCCGCGCATCTCGGCGCAATAGAGCTCGATCAGCTCCCCTTCGGCCTCGTGGCGCAGACGGTCGCCGATCCCGCAGCCGAGGAAATAGCCGATGTCGGTGAGCCCGCTGCCGACCGCTACCGTCTGCCAGTCGAGCACCGCGATCGGTTCGGCGCCGCCGCGAATGTTGAACAGCATGTTGTCGAGCCGGAAGTCGCCGTGGATCAGGCAGCGGTCGCCGCTCTCGCGCCCGAACCAGTGCTCGCTCGCCTCGGCGAGCGCGTGGCACACCGCCATCAGCTCGGGCTCGAGCATGTCCGCATACCGTTCGGCAAACAGCGCGTGCGCCTGCGGGTACAGCGCCTTGATCTGGGCCAGCGCTTCGGGCCCGGTGTGCAACCATTCGAGCTCGACGATCGCGGGCTCGTTCCAGCTCGGCGCATGGATCGCCGCCGCCTGGCGGATCGCTGCGCGCGCATCGGCGAGGGTGCACCCGGCGAGCTGGTCGCCCTGCCGGCACGGGGCGAGGTCCTCGAACAGGAGCACGAATTCGGCCCCGCTGTCGTCGACTTCGGCGGCAAAGGTCCGCGCCGCCCGCACCTCGAGCCGCGGGGCGAGCTCGCGGTAGAAGCCGACTTCCTTTGCGTAGAGGCCGAAAGTCGCCGCGGTCGCGCGGCTGACGGGGTCGGCGGCGGGGAACTTGCCGGCCAGCGTGCGGGGCCCCGCCGCGCCCTCATATTCGAGCGTGAAGCGGACGCTGTCGCCCACCTGCCCGGTGCCGATCGGCTGCCAGCGCACGCGAGCGACGCGCCCGTCGCCGAGCGCGCCGCCCTCGCGCAGGCGAGCGCCGAGCCATTCGGGGGTAACCGCATCGGGATGCGCCGGAAACGTGTTCACTGCCCCTCCCCCTTCGGTCGCGCGGAACGCTAAGCGCACCCGGCGCTTATGACAATTCATGAACGGACCGCTCGAATGGATTGCCGCGTTCGGCACGATGATCGCCGCCGGCCTCGTCGCCGCCGACCTCGGCCGCAAGGTCACCGGGTGGGGCTTCGTGCTGTTCTGCGCGGTCGCGATCACCTGGATCGTCGTCGGGCTGACCAGCGACGCGCTGCCGATTGCGGCGATGAACGGGGTGCTGCTGCTGATCAACGCCTACGGGGTCTGGCAGTACCTGCTCAGCCCGAAGAACAAGAAGATCATGGACCGCCTCGCGCCGGTAGCCGAGAAGATCGAACGCCAGGTCGAAGCGGAGGAGCAGGCGGCTGCCTGACGGCTAGCGGACCTGCGCGTCGAATGCGACCGAGAAACCCGGCGGCACGCCGGTGGACCCGGCGAAAATGCCTTTCGGATTGAGGCAGATGTGCTTCACCTGCGGATCGTAGGCACTCGCCGGCGAATAAGTGCACGCGGCGAAGCTGGTCGGCGGTGTCACCGCGTTGGAGAAGCGCAGATCGGTCGCCGGGTTGAAGGTGAGCCCGCTCGAAGGCGATGCGTTGACGAACGCCGGGGCGGCGGCGCTTCCCACCGCCAGGCTGGTCGGCAGGGTATCGACGATGAATACCGTGTCGGCGTCGACCGCCGCGGGGCCTTCGTTGGCGACCTGGATCGTATAGCGCACGATCGCACCCGGGATCGCCAGCGGGTCGGTGGTCGCCCGGATGGGATCGGATGCGATCGCCGAGGTCTTGAGCGCGCGGAGCGCGGCATTGAGCGCGCGCCTGGTGTTGGTCAGCGTGCAGACGATGACGTCGCCCATCTGCGGGGTCACGCTGCCACCGACCGAAGTGGGCAGCGCGGTGGAGGAGCCGGCGTTCGCGTTGCTGCAGGCGAGCGCGGCCGAATACTGCGTTAGCAGGGCCGTGCCGGCGGGCCGTTCGGCGAACGTGTACGAAAGACCCGCGTCGCCGCGATATTGCGGCGTCGCCGCGTTGCCCACCGTGCTTCCGGTGCCCGTGGTGGTCGTCGTGCTGCGGACGACAGCGCCTTCGCGAATCTCGAGCGTGAACTGGTCGCCGGCGAACTGCCGGCCGCCGCTCCCCAGCGCCTTGGTCAGCGTCAGGTGCGGAAACGGCGTCTGGGTGAAGGTGCACGCGACCCGATCGCCGAACTGCAGCGTTCCGAAGTTGTAGGAGGAGGTGACCAGATCGGTCGGCAGCACCGTCGCCGACCCGGCGGTCGCGTTGGTGCAGCTCAGGCTCGAACGATAACTCGACAACGGGTTCGTGCTCCCGCTCGCCATCGATTGGGTCAGCCGCAGCGGCAGCGCGGCGCTCGTCGGCAGCGACGCGGCGTTGAACGGGCCGAGGCCGGTCCCGCTGGAGGTGCCGCTGGCATAGGGCGCGCCGCCCGAACTGGGCCCGATCGCGAAGGTGAACTGATCGGCGGGGGCGGCCCGGGCCCCGCTGATCTGGGTGGTCAGGGTGATCGAGGCGAAGCGGACCGCGAACATCGCCCCCTGCAGCCCTCCGCCCACCATGGTCGTCACGACTTGCGTGGGCGTGGTGCTGCCGACGATGTAGGCCCCCACCGTCCCCGCCACGCCGGTCTCGGTGAAGGTGGTCGTGCCGGTGCCCGAGATGGTGGGGTAGGTGCTTCCCGAGATCGGGCCGATCTGGCCCAGGATGGTCCAGGCGCCGCCGTTGGTCTGGAAGCGCAGGCTCTCGCCCTGGTTGGTCGATTCGGCGTCGGCGGCGACGAACATGTACGACGTCACGGTCCCGCCCGCCGGCGGTGTCAGCGCGATGTTGGAGATCGTGATGGTCGATGTGCCGGCGGCTCCCTGATAGAGGATCGGCCGCCCGGCGATGCCGAGAAAGGCGGTGTTGCCCACCGCCGCGCCCGACCACGAAGGCGCGCTGGCGGCGCTCAGCGCCGGCCCGCTGACCCGCAGGCGGAATGTCATCGTCGTCCCGTCGGGCAGCGTATAGCTGAACGATTGCCCCGCGGTGGTGCGCGCGGCGGCATCGCTATAGCTCGACAGGTCGAGCCAGCAGTAGGTCTGCCAGTCCGCCGGCGCGGTCGACCCGCGCGAGGTGGCGATCGCACAGTTTTGAGCCTGCGCGGGAAACGCCCACGCCGCGATCAGCAACGCCAGGAGCGGTACCAGCCGCCGGGCGGCCGTCCTTAAGAGCCTCCGCACGACCATGCGCGGATGGTAAACAGGCGTGCCTAAAGAACGGTTAAACCGCCGCGAGCGGTCCTTGCCCGGCCGGCGATGTCAGTCCGCGAGCCGGCCGAAGCAGTCGCGGCCGGCGTAGTGCGCGCTCGAGCCCAGCTCTTCCTCGATCCGGATCAGTTGATTGTACTTCGCCAGCCGGTCCGAGCGCGCGAGGCTGCCGGTCTTGATCTGTCCGCAGTTGGTGGCGACCGCGAGGTCGGCGATCGTCGCGTCCTCGGTCTCGCCCGAGCGGTGGCTCATCACCGCGGTGTAGCCGGCGCGCTGCGCCATGGTGACCGCTTCGAGCGTCTCGGTGAGAGTGCCGATCTGGTTGACCTTGACCAGCAGCGAGTTGGCGAGACCCTTGCCGATCCCCATCCGCAGCCGTTCGGGATTGGTCACGAACAGGTCGTCGCCAACCAGCTGGATCGTCTTGCCCAACTTGTCGGTGAGAACTTTCCAGCCGGCCCAGTCGTTTTCATCGCAACCGTCCTCGATGGAGATGATCGGATATTTCTTCTGCAGCTTGGCGTAGTAGGCGACCATTTCCGCGGCGGATTTCACCGACTTGTCGCCCTTCTTGAAGACATA
>JBGSBH010000135.1:0-6464 GCA_041730635.1 Cypionkella sp. | reverse complement strand
TGCTAATAAGAATCAATAAGATTAGGGAAGAGCCATATCCATACCTCATGGTCTCAGTAAGAGGAATAGCCCTCTTAACGTCTGTAAAAAAATAAATTCCCATCGCAATGTTCGCGGCCTACGATCAGGATCCGGCGGCGCTGCCTCAAGCCTGGCGCGCCGCGCTGCCGGCGGCCGAGCCCGAGCGCAGCCGGCACCTCGCCGATTTCATTGCCGGGATGACCGACCGCTTCGCGATCGATCAGTGCACCCGCATCTTCGGCCGCCCGCCCGAGGGGCTGCGCCATGTCTGAGCCGGTGCGGATCGCGCTGGTGGGCGCGACCGGGCTGGTCGGCGGCGAGCTGATGAAGCTGTGCGTCGGGCGCAGCGACGTGCGGCTGGTCGCGGTCGCCCGGCGCGAGGCGCCGATGCCGCCGGGCGCGCGGATGGAGATGTTCGTCGCCGACCCCGACAAATGGGGCGAAGTGTTCGAAGCGATCCGCCCGGCGGCGCTCGTCTGCGCCCTCGGCACGACATGGAGGAAAGCAGGGCGCGACGAGGCCGCGTTTCGCGCGGTCGATCACGATCTCGTGCTTGCCACCGCCCGCGCGGCGAAGGAGCAGGGGGTGGCCAATCTCGTCGCGGTCAGCTCGGCCGGGGCGGACCCGCGGTCGAAGATGTTCTACTTTCGGGTGAAAGGAGAAACCGAGCGCGAACTGCAGAAGCTCCGTTTCAAACGGCTCGACATCCTGCGCCCCGGCTTGCTCAGGGGGCCGCGCTCCGGCGACCGTCGGATCGGCGAGCGGCTGGCGATTCTCGCGAGCCCGCTGGCCGACCTGTTTCTTCAGGGCCGGTTCGAGGCCTATCGCTCGATCAACGCAGCGCTGGTGGCCAAGGCTGCGCTGGCCCTGGCAATGCGCAAGGCGGCGGGGCGCTTCGTGCACGACAACGCGGCGATCCTGCGCGCGGCGGCCAGCCTGTCCTACCTCCATTCTGATGACCGTGTGCCACACTAAGATGTGACTCTGACATTGAAATGTGATATGCGAGTCGCATGAGCACCATCGACCGCGTCCGCGAACTCGTCTCCGCCAACCGCATGAGCCGCACCGCGCTCGCCCGCGCTGCCGGGCTCCACGCCAACAGCCTGCGCGATTGCCTCGAGCCGCGCTGGAACCCGACCGCCGACACGCTCGGCAAGCTCGCCGAGTTCCTCGCCGTCAACGACGAGCGCCCGGTGATCGTCTCGGCCGAGGAGATCATCGACGAGGCGCGCAACGGACGGATGTTCATCCTGGTCGACGACGAAGACCGCGAGAACGAGGGCGATCTCATCATCCCGGCGCAGATGGCGACGCCCAACGCGATCAATTTCATGGCGACGCATGGCCGCGGGCTGATCTGCCTCGCGCTCACCCGCCAGCGGGTCGAGCAACTCGGGCTCGGCTTGATGAGCCGCAACAAACGCACCCGGCACGAGACCGCGTTCACCACCTCGATCGAGGCGCGCGAGGGGGTCTCCACCGGCATCTCCGCCGCCGACCGCGCGCGCCCCGTCTCGGTCGCGATCGACGGCAGCAAGACCCGCGAGGACATCGTCACCCCCGGCCCCGGATTCCCGCTGGTCGCACGCGACGGGGGGGTGCTCGTGCGCGCCGGGCACACCGAGGCGGCGGTCGACATCAGCCGCCTCGCCGGGCTTAACCCGTCGGGCGTGATCTGCGAGATCATGAACGAGGACGGGACGATGGCCCGGCTGGACGACCTCGTGCGCTTCGCCCGCCTGCACGACCTGAAGATCGGCACGATCCGCGATCTCATCGCCTATCGCCGCCGGCACGATCACCTGATCGAGCGCCGCGCCGAGCGGCGCTTCACCAGCCGCTGGGGCGGCGAGTGGCAGGCGGTGGCGTTCTACAACAAGGCGACCGGGGAAGAGACGCTCGCGCTGGTCAAGGGCGCGGTGCGGCCCGACCGGCCGACGCTGGTGCGGATGCACAGTCTGTCGCTCTTCCCCGACGTGTTCGCGGAGGACAACAAGCGCGGGCAGATGGTCGAGCGCGCGATGGAGATCATCGGCCGCGAAGGGGCGGGGGTGATCGTGCTGATCAATCGGCCGATGCCCGATTATGTCAGCGCCTCGATCCGCATGGGCGAACTGGGCGAGAAGTCGGGCAGCGTGCAGCCGGGCGCTGAACAGCGCGACTACGGCGGCGGCGCTCAGATCCTCGCCGAGCTCGGGGTGCACGACATGGTGCTGCTGACCAATACCGAGCACTCGCTGGTGGCGCTCGAGGGCTACGGCCTCAGCATCGTCGGCCAGCGGCCGCTGGACTAGAACTCGCTGCCGGCCAGGGCGTCGATCGCGCCCTGGAGGATCACCGCCGCGGCATGCGCGTCGATCCGGTCTTTCCGTTTTGCGCGGCTCATGTCCTGCTCGATCAGGGTTCGTTCGGCGCTCGCGGTGGACCAGCGCTCGTCCCATAGCAGCACCGGTAGGCCGAGCGCGCCGGCGAGGTTGCGGGCGTAGGCGCGGCTCGCCTGCGCGCGCGGGCCTTCGCTGCCGTCCATGTTGCGCGGCAGGCCGATGACCACGCCCTTGACCGCGCGCTCGCGCACCAGCGTCCCCAGCGTCTCGCGGTCGCGGCCGAACTTGCCGCGGGCGAGCGTCTTGCCCGGGCTCGCGAAGCGCCAGCCGGGGTCGCACAGCGCAGTGCCGATCGTCTGCGTGCCTAAGTCGAGCGCGAGCAGCGCGCCGCCGTCGGGCAGCACGGCGGCGAAATCGCCCGCGCTGTCGGTGATCAGCGGGGCGGGGTCCACGCCGCGACCCTCCGCGCCACGTCGGCCTTGAGGTTCGCCCAGAACAGCGGGATGTCGTAGACGTGGTAGTTGTTGCCCGGCAGCACCGCGCTGCCCATCTCGGGCGGGTTGCCGATCAGCAGCAATCCGCGCCGGTCGCACCGGGCGGGCACCGCGCCGGCCACCAGCGCGCCGGTATCGAGCGATGCGCTCGGCACCAGCGTGCCGAGGTTGGCGCGCGCCGGCGCGTCGCCTCCGATGCCGCCGGTAAGCGGGTTGGTGCACAGGATCGGCGAATCGCCGCGTGGGCGCCCGTCGAACCCGGTCGAGCCCGCATAAGCTTCGATCAACGCGCTCGGGTCGGCGGGCTCGGCGTAGCTCGACCAGCTCATCAGGCACCCCGCCTGGCCGAGCGTGGCGCAGGCAGGCAGGCCGAGCGCGGGAAGATCGTGCTCGACCGAGATCGGCCAGCCGACCGCGTACACCGCCGCGACCCGCGCGGCGAGCGGCTCGCCGGCCACTTCCTCGCGCAGCAACCGCAGCAGGTGCAGCGCGCCCTGGCTGTGCCCGGCGAGCACGATCGGTTCGTCGGGATCGACGCTGGCGACGAACACGCGGAAGGCATTGCGCACGTCGCGATAGGCGGCGTCGATCGCCTTCTGCGCGTCGCCCTCGTCGGTCAAGAATGCGCCGAAGGTCGCCTGGCGATAGCGCGGCGCCCAGATCTCGCTCGCCTGGTTGAACGGGCTCGCCATGCCCTTGACGTAGACCTGGGCCACGCGGTTGGCGTCGGCGTCGCCCAGCGGGGCGTTCCAGGTGTCGCGATCGAGAAAGCTCGTCGGGTGGACGAAGAACACCGCGAACCCGCGCGGCGTCGGCGCCGGCGCGACCGCGGTGCCGTCGCGGGCGGCCGGCTGCCAGCGCGCGGGGTCTTGCGCGCCCATCCCGGGCCGCGAGAGCCACATCGCCGGATCCTGATAGGCGTTATCGGCGAGCGGCGACTGATCGACGAACGCGCCCGACGGCACGAAGGCCAGGCGGGTGAGCTCCTTCGACCACAAGTTGAGCGCGATCCCCGCGGCGATGACCAGGAAGACGAGAAACGCGACGAGGTAGAGGAACTTGCGCGCCATCAGCCGGGAACGGGCTGGGCCCCCGCGGCGCCGACGGTTTCGTCGTGGTCGAGCCGGTGCGCGCGGCGCTCGAGCGCGACCTTGATCATCGCCAGCAACGGATCGGCGAAGGTCAGGCCCAGCACTCCGAACAGGACCCCCATCACGAGCTGGAAACCGAGCACCAGCGCGGGCGCAAGGTCGACCGTCTTCTTGGCGATCATCGGGATCAGCACGTACCCGTCGAAGTTCTGGATCGCGAGATAGATCCCGATCGTCCACAGCCCCATCTCGGTCCCGCCCGAAAACCCGACCAGCACCATCAGCACGCCCGAGACGAACGCGCCGATGTTGGGAATGAACGCGAGCAGGCCGGTGATCAGCGCGAGCAGTGCGGCCATCGGCACCCCGACCAGCGACAGCGCGATGTAGGTGAAGGCGCCCTCGGCCACCATTCCGATCAGCCGCCCGAACAGCAGCCGGCGCATGCTGTAGGCCATGTGATCGAGCGCGTCGGACAGCGGGCCGCGCTGTTCTTCGGGCACCATCCACGACAGGCCGCGCTCGTACGGGCGCGGATCGACCGCCAGGTAGATGCCAATGATGACGATGAGCAGGAGCGTCGTCAGCGCGCCGAACGCGCCGCCGCTCGCGCGGGTGACGGTGCCGACCCCGCTGATCATGCTGCCGGCCATGCTCTGGATATCGGTCTCGCCGATGGCGAAGCCGCGTTCGCGCAGGAAAGCGACCAGTTGACCGAGCTGCTCGGTGACGATTGCGGGGAAGATCGCCGCCTGCTCGGCGATCTGCGAGCCGGCGAAGTAGAACAGCCAGATCGCGAACGCCGTGCCGAGCAGCAGCACGATCGCCACCCGCCAGGTGCGCCCGATCGGCAGCACCCGGCCGAGCAGACGCTGGCCGCCGTCGATCAGCGCGGCGAACACCAGCGCGCCGAAGATGACCAGCAGCGACTGCGCGAGATAGACCGCGAGCACCGCGAGCCCGATCACCCCCACCCAGATTATCGCCCGGTGCGCCTCGTAGCGCAGCTTGGGGCTCGAGATCTGCGTCGGGCTCGCGCCGACCGCCTCGGCCGGCTGCTCGGCGGTCTCGACCTCGCTCATCGGGGATCGCCGGCCGCGATCGCCGGGCGCAGCGTGGTCCACGCCCGCCCGCCGCGCAGCGAGCTCCACCAGGTGGCGGGGTTGAGCGTGGTGGTCCCGTCGAGCGAGAAGGTGATGAATTCGGCGCGGCCGCCGACGTTTTCCAGCGGCACCGGCCCGCCAAGGCCGCTCTCCCAGGTCTGGGCCCGGCTGTCGGCCGAATGGTCGCGGTTGTCGCCCATCAGGAACACGTGGCCCGGGGGCACGCGCGTTTCGGGCATGTCGTCGAGCGGCTGGTCGGCATGGTCGATAATGCGGTACGTCGCCCCGTTGGGCAGCGTTTCGCGCAAGGCCGGCACTTCGTAGAAATCCTCGCCGGTCGGCGTGCGGACCCGGAAGCCTTCGAAATAGTCGAGGCAGGGCGCGCCGTTGCAGACCTGCGCATCGACCGGAATGCGGATATCGGGCTCGGCCTTCTGCGGCACCGGCTTGCCGTTCAGGATGATCTGGCCGTCCTTCACCGCGATCCGATCACCGGGAAGGGCGACGACGCGCTTGATGTAATCCTCGTCGCGGTTAGGGGGCACGGCGATCACGATATCGCCGTATTCCGGGGTCGCCGGCCATACCCGCCAGTCGCCCCGCGGCAGCAGATGAAACGAAGCCGACACCCAGCTCCAGCCGTAGGGGTACTTCGACACCACCAGCCGGTCGCCGACCATCAGGTTCGGCACCATCGAGGTCGACGGGATGTAGAACGGCTTGGCGATCAGGCTGTGAAACGCGAGCACCGCGAGCAGCATCAGCGCGAGGCCGCGCATCTCGGCGATCCAGTCGACTTTCTCGCGCTTCTTTTCGGGTTCGCTCAAGGTGCTGCTCAGGCTGGTCATAGGGGGACGGCCTCGATCACGACGAAGGCCTGCGCCCATGGGGGATCGTCGGTTAGAGTGAGATGAATGCGCGTCTCATGGCCGGGCGGAACCATTTCGGCAAGCCGCAAGGCGGCGCCGCCGGCGAGCGCCAGCGTCGGCGCGCCGGAGGGCGCGTTGACCACGCCGATGTCCTTGTGAAACAGCCCGCGGCGGAAACCGGTGCCGACCGCCTTGGCGAACGCCTCCTTCGCCGCCCAGCGCTTGGCATACGTGCCGACGCGCGTGAACGGGCGCTTCGCCGCCTTGGCCCGCTCGATGTCGGTGAAGCAGCGCGCCTCGAACTTCTCGCCCCACCGCTCGAGCGAGGCGGCGATACGGTCCATGTTTGTGAGGTCCAAGCCCAGGCCGATGATCATGTGTCCTCCCCGGAACGGGGAGGGGGACCGCACGAAGTGCGGTGGAGGGGACTCGCCTCCTCGCGCGGCGGTGCCTTGACGCGACTCCCCTCCACCAGCCTGCGGGTGGTCCCCCCCCCCGGACCGGGGAGGAAGGCTTGCGCGCACCATCACGAGAAATCCTCCGGCCAGTGCTTCAGCGC
>JBGSBH010000134.1:0-6491 GCA_041730635.1 Cypionkella sp. | reverse complement strand
CCACCGCGCCGGCCGGCACCGTCACCGACTCGCGCGAGGGCGCCGGGGCGGTGTTCGGCTATCCGCCGGCGGAGATTGTCGGCGCCAGTTGCGATATCCTGTTCACCCCTGAAGATCGCGCCGCCGGCGAGCCCGAGCGCGAGCGGGCGACGGCGGCCGCCGAAGGCCGCGCGCCCGACGTGCGCTGGCACATGCGCAAGGACGGCAGCCGGGTGTTCATCGACGGCGTCTCGACCGCGCTGCGCGGTGCCGACGGCAAGCTCGTCGGCTTTCTCAAGATCGGCCAGGACGTGACCGAACGCCACGCGGCCGAGGAGCGGCAGAAGCTGCTGCTCGCCGAACTGCAGCACCGGGTGCGCAACACCCTGGGGATGATCCGCTCGATGGTGCGCTTCACCGCCGAGGGTCACGACGATATCGAGGATTATCTGAGCCACCTCACCGGGAGGCTCGATTCGCTGTCGCGCATCCAGCAGCTGCTCACCCGCAGCCCCAACGCGCAGGTCGACCTGCACGAGCTGGTATCGGGCGAGATGACCGCGCAGGCCGGCGGGCGCTCGGCCTATCGGCTCGACGGCCCGCCCGTGGCGCTGGCCCCCAAAGCGGCCGAGGTGCTGTCGCTTGCCTTACATGAGTTAGTGACCAACTCGGTCAAATATGGTGCCCTGGGCGAGCTCGGACAAACCGGAGCGCAGGTCGGCGTTGAGTGGAACGTGATACCGCGCGGCGAACAGCAATGGCTCGAACTGCGCTGGCGCGAACCGCTGCGCAGCGCGGCACGCGGCGCGCCCCGGCGCGGCTTCGGCACCGAGCTCATCACCGAGCGCGTGCCGTACGAGCTGCGCGGCGAGGCCCGGCTCGAGATCGGCAAGGGGCAGGTGATCGCCGAGATCGCGTTCCCGCTCGCCAGCGGCCCGATGAGCCTGCTCGAAACCCGCGCCCCGCAGCGCGGCGCATCGTGACGCGCGGACCGCTCGAAGGCCGTCGCATCCTGCTGGTCGAGGATGAATATTTCCAGGCGATCGACGCCAAGCGCTGGCTCGAGGAGGCCGGTGCCGAAGTGGTCGGCCCTGCCGGCAATTCCGAAGCAATCGGCGGATGCATCGCTGCCGCCGATTTCGACGCCGCGATCGTCGACATCAACCTGGGCGGAGGGCCCGATTTCGGGGTTGCCGACGAACTGCGCCGGCGCGCCGTGCCGATGCTGTTCCTGACCGGCTACGACCGCGCGCAGATCCCGCCCGAGCACGCGGAGGTGCCGTGCCTCAACAAGCCGGCCAACGCCGGCGATGTGATCCGGACCGTCGAGCGGCTGCTGGGCACCCCGCGGGTGCGCTGAAATAGAAGGGGCGCCGCAGCGGGCGCCCCTTCTCCCCTTTTCGAGCGGCTGCCGCTCAGAACTGGAAGCCGGCGGTGACCCGGAACGAGTGCAGGTCGAGCCGGCTGTCGGCGGGGCGCAGGTTGGTGCCGCCGCCGTTCAGCAGGAACGGGTTGGTGGCCGGCGCGGTGCCCTGGCGCACCTCGACGAACGTGTCGTCGTCCTCGTAGCGCGAGTAGAGATACTCGAGCCCGACCGTGAGCCCGCCGCCGAGCACCAGTTCCGCGCCGCCGCCGAACTGCGCCCCCCACACCATGTCGTCGCCGCCGTCGTTGAGCGTGAACGAATTGGCGGTGTTGCTGGTGGTGAACGCCCGGTCGATGTCGGCATAGGACACGCCGCCGGTGGCGTAGAACATCCCGCGCCCGTCGCCCGGCGAGAAGCCGAAGCGACCGCGCGCGGCGATCGCGTAGTCGACCTCGCGGGCGAACGTGTAGCTCGCCGGGGTCGAGCTGAACGCGGTCTCGAAGTCGGTCGCGCGCGACCGGCTGCCTTCGACGAGGATGCCCGAGACGAACGAGCCCGAGCGCTGGTCGAGACCGAGGCGGACGGCATAGCCGACCTCGTCGTCGTCACCCGAGCAGCCGGCGGGGACGTTGTTGCCGATCGCCGCGCCGGTGCAGAAGCCGGGCGCGAAGGCGTCGGCCCCGGCGCCGGTGCGCACGGTATCGCCGAAGGTGCCGTTGCGGTTGGTGTCGAATTCGAGACCCTTGCGGCCGCTGTCGATGTGGTCGAGGCCGATCGCGCCCTGGATGTACGGCCCGTCGAAGGTGGTCGGATCGTCCTGCGCCAGCGCCGGCTGTGCGGCGATGGCGGCGAGCGCGATGAGCGAGGACGAGGTCAAACGCTTGATCATTCGGAAATTCCTGTCGGTAGCCACGGTGAGTGTGTGGCGCCTAACGGGGGCGGGCGGGGAGGCGTTCCACCGCGTGGGCGCAATGCAACGCAGGTGTGCCCTTGCGGCCACAGCGGCTCGATAGCCAAGCGCGCGGCGGGGTGTTAGCACGCGGGCCATGCACACCGGCGTCGTCGTCTCGCTCGCGCTCTACTTCCTGCTGATGCTGGGGATCGGCGTCTATGCCTGGCGCAAGAGCTCGGCCGACAGCGAGGGGTACCTGCTCGCCGGGCGCGACCTGTCGCCTTCGGTCACCGCGCTGTCGGCGGGGGCGAGCGACATGTCGGGCTGGCTGCTGCTCGGGCTGCCGGGCGCGCTCTACGCCAGCGGGCTGGTCGAGGCCTGGATCGCGATCGGGCTGTTCGCGGGCGCGCTGGTCAACTGGATCGTGGTCGCCCCGCGGCTGCGCCGCCAGACCGAGGCGCTGGGCGACGCGCTGACGATCCCCGAATTCCTCGGCAACCGCTTCCCCTCGCACGCGGCGCTGCTGCGCCTGACCAGCGCGGTGATCGTGGTGGTGTTCTTCACCGTGTACACCGCGGCCGGGATGGTCGGCGGGGGCAAGCTGTTCGAGATGGCGTTCGGCGGCCAGTACCTCACGGGCGTGTGGGTCACCGCCGGGGTAGTGGTGATCTACACCGCGATCGGCGGGTTCCTCGCGGTGAGCCTGACCGACTTCGTGCAAGGGGTGATCATGTTCGCCGCGCTGATCATCATGCCGCTGGTGATCGTGCTGACCTCGGACGCGAGCCTCGCGGCGGTGCCGCAGACGGGGTTCCTCAGCCTCGCCGAGGGGCTGACCGCGGTCGGCTGGCTGTCAGCGGTGACCTGGGGGCTGGGCTATTTCGGGCAGCCGCACATCATCGTCCGGTTCATGGCAATCCGCTCGGCCGACGAGATGCCGGTCGCGCGCAATATCGCGATGGCATGGATGGGGGTGTGCCTCGCCGGCGCGATCGGCGTCGGGCTCGCCGGGCGCGCCTATGTCGAGGCCAACGGCTTGACGCTGGACGATCCCGAGACGGTGTTCATCCTGCTTGCCAACCTGCTGTTCCCGCCGCTGGTCACCGGGTTCCTCTACGCCGCGCTGCTCGCCGCGATCATGAGCACGATCAGTTCGCAGCTGCTGGTCTCCTCGAGCTCGCTGACCGAGGATTTCTACCGCCTGTTCCTGCGCAAGACCGCCGGCGAGAAGGAAGTCGTCGCCGTCGGGCGCGCGAGCGTGATCGCGGTGGCGCTGATGGGCCTCGCCATCGCTGCCGATCCGGGCAGCCAGGTGCTCGGGCTGGTCGCCCATGCCTGGGCCGGGTTCGGCGCCGCCTTCGGGCCGATGATCGTGCTCGCGCTCACCTGGCCGCGGATGACCGGCGCGGGCGCCGTCGCCGGGCTGGTCACCGGCGCGGCGGTGGTGATCGGCTGGATCGCCCTAGGCTGGGACCAGGCCTTCCTCGGCGGCCCCGGGGTCTACGAGATCCTCCCCGGCTTCGTGCTGTCGTGGGCGGCGATCGTGCTGGTCAGCCGGGCGACCGCGCGCGCCGCCGCGGCAACCGCGCCGCAGGGCTCTTAGGCCCGGGTTAACCATTGCTGCGCGAGACTGGCGGGGTGCTCCGCCGTCTCGCCCCGGTTGCCCTGCTGGCGCTCGCCGCGTGCGGCGGATTGGTGCCCGAGGGCCGCGAGGCCGCGCGCCCGCTGCCCCAGGCCGCGCCGCGGGCGGTGGCGCCGGCTCCGGCGGACCGGGTCTGCCTCGGCGAGCTCGGGGCGCGGGGCGCGAACTTCACCCCGCTGCCCGACCGGTTCTACGGCGCGGGCTGCTCCACCGTCGGCACGGTCACGCTGGCCGCGCTGCAGGGCGACGAGGCGCGCTTCGCGCTGTCCAATCTGGGGCCGGTGGCCTGCCCGCTGGCCGAGACCCTCGCCGCCTGGGCGCGCTTCGGCGTCGACCGCGCGGCGCGCGAGGTGCTCGGCAGCCCGCTCGCGCGGATCGAGACGATGGGCAGCTACGCCTGCCGCGATATCGCCGGCAGCGGCCGGTGCTCGGCGCACGCGACCGCGCAGGCGGTCGACATCGCCGGGTTCGTGCTCGCCGACGGGCGGCGGATCAGCGTGCGCGGCGACTGGGCGGGTCCCGATCCCGCAGCGCGCCGCTTCCTGCGGGTGATCCACGCGAGCGCCTGCAAGCGTTTCGGAACGATCCTGGGGCCGGACTACAACGCCGCCCACCGCGATCACTTCCATCTCGAAGCGCCCGACCCAGCCGGCGGCGCCGGCTACTGCCGCTAGCCGCCGCTCACAGCCCCGCCTCGAGCCGCAGGCGCACCGCCTCGGCCGCGTGGTGCGCGCCGAGCTTGCTCATCATGTTGGCGCGGTGGATCTCGACCGTGCGCGGGCTGATCGCCAGCTCGCGGGCGATGGTCTTGTTGCTGCACCCGCGCGCCAGCCAGTCGAGCACCTCGCGCTCGCGGGCCGACAGGTTGCCGATCCGGCGGCGGGCTGCGACCATGCGCTCCCGCGCCGCGGCATGCGCGCGCGCTTCCTCGCCGATCGTGGCGAGCATCCCGGCCAGCCGCTCGGGCTCCAGCGGCAGCGGCAGGTAGTCGAGCGCGCCCGCCTTGATCGCCGCGACCACGCGGGCGGTGTCGGGCGCGGCGTCCATCGCCACCAGCGGCAGCCCCACGCCGTAGCGCTCGAGCAGCGTGGCGGCCGCCTCGATGCCGCCATGCGCGTAGTCGTCGCGCACGATCACGATCCCGCGCTGCGGCGGATGCTCGCACAGCTCGACCAGATCGGCATAGACTTCGGCGTGGTGGCCGAGGGCGAAGGCGACCCGCGCGAGCTCGGCCCGCACCCGCGTGTCGGCCTCGACGAAATGGACGATCTGTCGTTCGCTCATGGCGCGCGGTGTCGACGCCGCCGGCGCGGGCGGCAACCGCCGATCGCGCTGAAATGGAGCGGTTCGTCCTAGGTAATCGCGCGGATGGCCCGATGCGCCCGGCGGGGCGATCGGTCCGAAACGGAGCGGGTTCTACGCAGTAATCCGCAGCGCTGCGTCGTCAGGCATCCTCGTCGGCATCCGCCTGATAGAAGCTGTAGTCGGGCAGCGCCATGAAGGCGTCCTTCAGCGCCTCGCTCCACCCGGCCGAGATCGCCTGGTAATAGGCGTCCTCGTGGGTGATCCGCCGCTGGTGCGTGGCGGCGAAGGTATCGCGCTCGATCACCATCAGGTCGAGCGGAAGCCCGACCGAGAGGTTGGCCTTCAGCGTCGAATCGAAGCTCACCATCAGCAGCTTCACCGCATCCTCGAAGCTCATCGCGCGGTCGTAGGCGCGGATCAGGATCGGGCGGCCGTACTTGGTCTCGCCGATCTGGAAGAACGGGGTGTCCCAGCTCGCCTCGATGAAGTTGCCTTCGGGATAGATCAGGAACAGCCGCGGCTCCATGCCCCTGATCTGCCCGGCGACGATCATCGAGGCGGTGAAGCGGCCCTGCCCCGCCGGCCCGTTGGCGGCCTGGCGGTCGTCGATGGTCTCGCGCAGCAGGCGCCCGACTTCGGTGGCGACCTGGAACATCGTCGGCGCTTCGTAAACGGTGTTGTGGCGTTCCTCGGGCGCCTTGGTGCGCTCCTCGAGCTGGCTCACCACCGCCTGCGTGGTGGCGAGGTTGCCCGCGGTCATCAGCGTGATGATGCGTTCGCCGGGCACCTCCCAGTGGATCATCTTGCGAAACACCGAGATGTTGTCGACGCCCGAATTGGTCCGGGTGTCGCTCATCAGCACCAGGCCTTTGTCGAGCACCATCCCCACGCAATAGGTCATGATCGGACCCCAGCCGCCGCTTGCCCCATGTTAGGATTACCTAAAGCGCAGGCCCGGTCACTGTTCCTGGCGCTGCTGTTCCACAGCCACGGCGACGTGGAGGTCTTCGGTCGAGCTGCCGAAGACGATGCCGGTGACCGGCGCGGCGTCGCGGTAGTCGCGGCCCGTGGCCACCCGGACGTAGCGCGCGTCGGGGCTGATCCCGTTGGAGACGTCGAACCCGACCCAGCCGAGCCCGTCGACGTGCGCCTCCGCCCAGGCGTGCGTGGCCTCCTGCTCGACCCGGTCGTTCATCATCAGATAGCCCGAGACGTAGCGCGCCGGCACGCCCACGCCGCGGGCGGCACCGATGAAGATGTGCGCGTGGTCCTGGCACACTCCGCAGCCGGTCTCGAACGCCTGCTCG
>JBGSBH010000133.1:0-6507 GCA_041730635.1 Cypionkella sp. | reverse complement strand
TATTCGCCGAAGTGCCGCCGGTAAACTCCAAGAAACCGCTAGAATTCGCCTTATAATAAAGATGCCGCTGCGCCGCCGCCTGCCGCGCCGAAGGCGCCCGCCTCTACCACGACCCGCGACGCTCGGGCGAGCGCACCTGCCACCCGTTTCGGCGGCCCGCGTCATGCCATCGACCGCGACGCGCTCGCGGCTCGCGGGATCATCGTCCCCGAAGCGGGCGCGACCGCGCTTCTGGAAGAGTTCCGAATCGTGAAGCGCCAGCTGCTCGCCTCGGCGCAGGCGGCCGGGGCCGCCGCCGCGCGCCGCGTGCTCGTCTGCTCGCCGCACCCGGGTGAGGGCAAGACCTTCTGCGCGGTCAACCTGGCGATCGCCATGGCCGGCGAGCGCGACGGCGAAGTGCTGCTGGTCGATGCCGATTTCGCCAAGCCTTCGGTGCTCTCGACGCTCGGCCTGCCCAAGGGGCCAGGCCTGATGGACGCGCTCGCCGACCCCTCGCTCAAGGTCGAGGACCTGGTCATGGCGACTGACATTCCGCACCTGTTCGTGCTGCCGGCGGGCAACCAGACCGCCGCCGACAGCGAGTGGCTGGCCAGCGCGCGCACCGCCGAGGTGCTCGACCGGCTCACCCGCGGCGCGGCCAACCGGATGGTGGTGTTCGACAGCCCGCCCGCGCTCGCCGCGTCGCCCGCCGCCGAGCTCGCCAAGCATGTCGGGCAGGCGCTGCTGGTCGCGCGTGCGGACCAGACCGGCCGCAACGCGCTCGAGGACGCGATCCAGCTGCTCGGCGCCTGTCCGGACATCAAGCTGCTGCTCAACGCGGCCCACTTCAGCCCGAGCGGGCGCAAGTTCGGCACCTACTATGGCTACGAGGGGTAAGCCCATGCACCGCCACCTGCTTTTCTGGGCATGTTCGGCCGCGGTCGTTGCCAGCCCGGCGCTGGCGCAGGAGCGCGACCGCGGTGAAGCGCGCAAGGCCGCGCGGCTCGATCCCTATATCGAGGCGAACCAGGTCCTCGCCGCCGAGCTCTCCCCGGGGGACGACACGGTGACCTACACCCAGGTCGCCGCGGGCGTCGATGCCAGCGTCCAAGGGCGCAACAACGGCGCTTCGGCTTCGGTCCGGGTCGAGCGCACGTTCGGTTACGACAGCACCGTCGCCGACGCCACTACCCTGAGCGGGGTGGCGCGCGGCTACGCCTGCGGGGGGCCGCGCGCCATGACGATCGAGGCCGGTGCGCTCGCCACCCGCACGCGGGTGGACGGCAACGGCGCCGCCACCCCCGCGCCCGGCCGCCGCGATCCGGCGGTGAGCCGACTCTATTCGGTCTACGCAGGACCCAACGTCCGCACCAGCGCGGGCGACGCGGAGATCAATGCCAATTACCGTTTCGGCTACACCAAGGTTGAGGCACCCGATGCCGTCGCCGTGGCGCCCGGAGCGCCGCGAGTCGATGTGTTCGACGATAGCACGATCCACGCCGCGAACGCGCACGTCGGCTCGCGACCGGGCGCGCCGCTGCCGGTTGGCGTGGGGGTCGGCGGGGGGTTCTACCAGGAAGACGTCTCCAATCTCGATCAGCGGGTCCGCGACGCGCACGTGCGCGCCGACGTGACCGTGCCGATCGGGCCGAACCTCGCTGCGGTGGGCGGCGTGGGTTACGAAGACGTCGAGGTCTCCAACCGAGACGCGCTGCGCGATGCCGCCGGCAACCCGGTGATCGGGGCGGACGGACGGTTCGTGACCGACGCTTCGGGCCCGCGCCGGATCGCCTACGACACCTCGGGCTTGATCTGGGACGTCGGAGTCGTCTGGCGCCCGTCGAGCCGCACCGCGGCCGAAGCGCACATCGGCAAGCGCTACGATTCGACGACGTATTACGGCAGCTTCGCCTGGGCGCCGAGCAGCCGCAGCTCCTTCAACGCTTCGATCTACGACGGGGTCACCGGCTTCGGCGGGCAGGTCAACCGCGCGCTGGTGGCGCTGCCGACCGATTTCGCCGCGGTGCGCAACCCGGTGACCGGCAACCTCGAAGGCTGCGTCGCCGCGCTCGAGGGCGGCAACTGCCTTACCGGTGTGCTCGGCTCGGTCCGCTCCTCGGTGTTCCGCGGGCGCGGGGTGCAGCTGAGCTATGCGCAGCAGGTCGGCCGAATGAGCGGTGGGATCGGGGTCGGCTACGATCGGCGCAAGTTCATCGGCGCACCGGGCACCGTGCTCGCGGCGGCCAACGGTGTGGTCGATGAAAGCTACTGGCTGGCGAGCTACCTGTCCGGTCAATTGGGCCCGCGCGCCTCGTTCAACATCAATTCGCGCGCCCAGTGGCTGAAGAGCGGGGCGAACGGCGATGCGACCGTGCTCGGCGCCTCCGCCGCCTATCGCCGCTACCTGATCGAAGGGCTGTCGGCCAACGCCGCGGTCAGCCTCGACCAGCTCGACAGCGACGTCGCGGGCCAGGACCTCACCACCGCCGCCGCGCTGCTCGGCCTGCGCTACGACTTCTGACGAAAGAACCGACGATGTTCGATCAATTTTATGGACTGACCGGGCGGCCTTTCCAGCTAACCCCCGACCCGCAGTTCTATTTCGAGAGCGCGACACACCGCAAGGCGCTGAGCTACCTCGGTTATGGCCTGGCGCAGGGCGAGGGCTTTATCGTCGTCACCGGCGAAGTGGGGGCGGGCAAGTCTACCCTTGTCGCGCACCTGATGCGCCGGGTCGATCCGGCGCAGCTCACCGTCGGCCAGATCGTCACCAGCAACCTCGACGGCGCCGAACTGATCGCTGCGGCGGCGCAGAGCTTAGGGATCGAGGTCGATAGCCACGACAAGGCGGGCGCGCTGCACCGGATCGAGGGTTTCCTGCACGACGAGGCGCGGGCCGGCCGGCGCTGCCTGCTGGTGGTCGACGAGACGCAGAACCTCTCGGTCGAAGCGCTCGAAGAGCTGCGCATGCTGTCGAACTTCCAGCTCGGCGCGCATCCGCTGTTGCAGACGCTGCTGCTCGGGCAACCCGAGTTTCGCCAGATCCTCGCCGAGCACCCGCAGCTTGAACAGCTTCGTCAGCGGGTGATCGCGGCGCACCATCTCGAGGCGATGAGTGCCGACGAGATCGAGCCCTACGTCGTCCACCGGCTGCAGTGCGTCGGCTGGCAAGGCCGGCCCGAGATCGAGCCGCAAGTGTTCGCCGATCTCTACCGCGCGACTGGCGGGATCCCGCGGCGGGTTAACCAATTGATGAGCCGGCTGCTCCTGCTCGGCGCGGTCGAGCAGCGCGATCGGCTCGACGCGGCGATGCTGACTTCGGTGCGCGAGGAAATGCAAGGCGAGGCGGGCACGCCCGGCGGAGTCGGGGACACGCGGCCGGCGGCGAGCGGTGCACCGGCGCCCGGCCCGGTCAAGCACGCTTTCCGCGCTCCGCCCCCGGCGGACCCGGCACCCCCGATCGGCGCCCTGCTCGCCGAGCGCGATGCGCAGATCGCCGAGCTGCAGCAGGCGGTGGTCGAGCTGTCCCACACCGCGCCTGCCGGCCCGGCCCCCGACCCGGCGTGGGTCGACCGGCTGGCCGTGCTGGAGGCGCGGGTCGAGGAGCAGGATCAGGCAGTGCGCCACATGCTCACCATGCTGATCGAATGGTTCGAAGGCGAGGCGCCGCGCGCCGCGGCCTGAGGGAGACAATCGCATGGCGGTGCTCACCGTCCCCCCGCCACGCATAGTCAACGGGCTGTCGGTCGACGTCGAGGACTGGTTCCAGGTCAGCGCGTTCGAAAGCGTCATCACCCGCGAGGCGTGGGACACCCTCCCGCTGCGGGTGTCGGACAACGTCCTGCGCGTGCTCGACCTGTTCGCCGAGGCGGAGGTCAAGGCGACCTTCTTCACGCTCGGCTGGGTGGCGCAGCGCAACCCGGGCCTGATCCGCCGCATTGCCGAGGCGGGCCACGAAATCGCCAGTCACGGCTGGGCTCACGCGCGGGTGCACACGCTCGACCGCAAGAGCTTCGCGGGTGACATCGCGCGTGCCCGCCGGGTGCTGGAGGATGTCGCGGGGGTCGCGGTCACCGGTTACCGCGCGCCCAGCTTCTCGATCGATCAGCGCACGCCCTGGGCCTATCTCGAGCTCGCCGAGCAGGGCTATGCCTACAGCTCGTCGGTCGCGCCGGTGGCGCACGATCACTACGGCTGGCGCGAGGCGCCCCGGTTCGCATTCCACCCCCTGCCGTGGCATCCGCTGGTGGAGATCCCGGTGACCACCGCGATCCTGGGCGGGCGGCGCGTCGCCGCGGGCGGGGGTGGGTTCTTCCGCGTGCTGCCTTACGCGTTCAGCCGCTGGGCGATCCGCCAGGTCAACCGGCAAGATGGGCGGCCGGCGGTGTTCTATTTCCATCCGTGGGAGATCGACCCGCAGCAGCCGCGGGTAGCCAACGCGCCGCTTCGTTCGAAGCTGCGCCACTATACCAACCTCGAGCGGATGGCGGGCAAGCTCAAGGAGCTGGTCCGCGAGTTCGCCTGGGGGCGGATGGACATGCTCGCGCACCGGGAGGCCGCCCACGCGACCAGCCTCGCGGCATGAACGCGCCGTTCGCCCCTTCGGTAGAGCGCGTCGCGCTCGCCGACTTGCGCGACCCGGGCGAGGCGGGGCGGATCGAGGCGTTCGTCGCGGAGCATCGCGGCAGCCCGTTTCACCGTCCGGCGTGGCTGAGCGCGGTCGAGCGGGGGACCGGCCAGCGCGCGCGCGGGCTGATCGCGACCCGCCGTGGGCACGTGACCGGATGGGTGCCGCTGACCGAGGTGCACTCGCCGCTGTTCCCGCGCACGCTGGTGTCGAGCGGCTTCGCGGTCGGCGGCGGGCCCTTGGCGGATCGTGAGGACACCGCGCACCGGCTGTGCGAGGCGGCGGCCGAGCTGGCGGCGCGGCGGGCGTGCGCGTCGGTCGAGCTGCGCGGCGGCGCTGCTCCTGCCGGCTGGGCGGTGCGTGCCGACAGCCATGCCGGCTTTGTCGCGCCGCTTCCGGACGGCGACGAGGCGGTTCTCCTGGCGATCCCGCGCAAGCAGCGCGCCGAAGTGCGCAAGGGGCTCGAGCGCAATTTCGCGGTCACTATCGGTGCCGGCGAGGCGGACCGCGCGGCGCACTATGCAGTCTATGCCGAGAGCGTGCGCAATCTGGGCACGCCCGTTTTTCCGCGCCCGCTGTTCGACGCGGTGCTCGACGCGTTCGATGCCGACATCCTGACCCTGCGGCTGGCCGGCGAGCCGGTGGCGAGCGTGCTGAGCCTCTATCACGCCGGCGCGGTGATGCCTTATTGGGGTGGGGGGACATATGCCGCCCGCGCGAGCCGGGCGAACGAGCGCATGTATTACGAGCTGATGCGCCACGCCCGCGCCCGGGGCTGCACCCGGTTCGATTTCGGGCGCTCCAAAGTCGGCAGCGGGGCGTTCGCCTACAAGAAGAACTGGGGCTTCGTGCCGCAGCCGCTCACATACGCAAGCTGGACGGCGCCGGGCGTGCAAGCGCGCAACGTCGATCCTACGAGCGCGGCGCATTCGGCGAAGATCGCGGCGTGGAGGCGGCTGCCGCTGCCGATCGCCAATCGCCTTGGCCCGATCATCGCCCGCGGGCTCGCCTGATGGGCGAGACGCTGTTCATCGCCCACCGAATCCCGTTTCCGCCCGACCGGGGGGACAAGATCCGGTCGCATCATCTGCTCAAGGCGTTGGCCGAACTGGGGCCGGTGCATGTCGCCACGCTGGGTGAGACGGAAGCGGACTTCGCCGCCGAGCCGCTGCTCGCCGAAGTCGCGGCGAGCTATTGCCTCGTGCGCCGGCCGCGGCTCGGCCCCGCTGCGCTGCGCTCGTTGGCGACCGGTCGCGCGGTCAGCCAGCAGGCGTTCGACAGCCCGGCACTGCGCAAGTGGATCGCGCGACTGCTCGCCGAGCGGCAGATCGACACCGTCTTCGTGTTCTCCGGGCAAATGGGACAGTACATTCCCGGCAGCTTCGCGGGCCGGGTAATCGTCGACTTGTGCGACGTCGACTCGGCGAAGTTCGAAGCCTATGCGCGCGAGCACGAGCCCTTGCGCGCGTGGATCGATCGGCGCGAGGCGCGGCTGCTGGGGGCGGAAGAAGCCCGGCTGGTCGCCGCTGCCGACGCGACGTTGCTGGTGAGCGAGGCCGAGGCCGCGCTGTTGCGGGCGCGCGCGGGCAGTGGGGGCCGCATCCTCGCGGTCGGCAACGGGATCGATACCGCGTTCTTCGATCCGCAAGCGGCTGCTCCGCATCCGACGCTCGCCGGTGCCCGCGGACCGCATGTCGTGTTCACCGGGCAGATGGACTATCCGCCCAACGTGGCTGCCGTGCTCCGCGCGGCCAAGCGTTTGATGCCGCGAATTCGCGCGGTCATCCCCGAAGCAACGCTCCACATCATCGGCCGCTGCCCGACTGACGAGGTCAAGGCGCTGGATGGCCATGACGGCTGCCGCGTCTGGGGCCGGGTCGATGACATGGCAGCATATCTGC
>JBGSBH010000132.1:0-6602 GCA_041730635.1 Cypionkella sp. | reverse complement strand
TCTCGATCCAACGTATTTGGAAAGGCAATCCGCGCGCGCCCAGGAAACCGCGGATAGCCGCGCTGCTTTCGGCAGCCGCTTAAGGGCCCAGGCCATGAGCGTCGCGGGTGTTGAGGCTGGGTTAGGTCTTTGGGACAAGATTCAATCCGTTCCTTGTCGAGCAGGCGCACGCGGGTATGCGGCAGGACCTGGCCGATGGTGCCCTCGCGCCGCTCGCCTTCGTAGGGGTTGGTCGAGACCACCCCGCTCGATTCGGTGAGCCCGTAGCCTTCGACCAGCCGCGAGCCGGTCTCCGCTTCCCACTTTTCGCGCACGGGGGCGGGTAGCGGCGCGCCGCCCGATATGCATACGCGCAGCGAGGAGAAGTCCGTCCGCGCCAGCCGCGGGTGGTCGAGCAGCGCCTGGTACATCGTCGGCACCCCAGGGAACGCGGTCGGGCGCACCCGCTGCAGCGTTCTCAGCGCCTGGCCCGCGTCGAACCGCGGGAGCATCGCGATGCATCCCTTGTTGGCGACCGTCCGGTTGAGCACGCAGGTGTTGGCGAACACGTGGAACAGCGGCAGCACGCCAAGGATCACGTCGCGCTCGCCGTCCGCCTGCGGGTCGATCGCATCGACCTGGCAGGCGTTGTCGGCAAGGTTGGCGTGGCTCAGCATCGCGCCCTGGGGGCGCCCGGTGGTGCCGCCGGTGTATTGCAGCAGCGCGAGATCGCCGCGGCGTACTTCGGGCAATGCCCCGGTAGGCTCGGCGAGGAATTCCGTCCAGCGCAGCACATCGGGCCGCGACGGGATGGCGGCCAGCGCCTTGCGCCCCGCCAGCCCCAGCGCGGCGCGCTTGAGCCACGGGAGCTGCGCGCCGAGCGAGCTCACCACCAGCATTTCCAGCGCCGACCCGTCGAGCACCTTGAGCGCGGTCGGCAGCAGACTCGCCACATCGACCGTCACCAGCAGCCGGGTGCCCGAATCCTCGACCTGCGCTTCGAGCTCGGTGGCGGTGTAGAGCGGCGAGAAGTTGACCACCACCGCGCCCGCCAGCATCGCGCCGTAGTAGGCGGCAAGGTAGATCGGCACGTTGGGCAGGAACAACCCGATCCGGTCGCCCCGAACGATGCCGCGCGCGGCGAGACCGGCGGCGAACCGGCGCGCCTCGGCCAGCACCTGGGCGTACGTGTAGCCCCGTCCGAGAAAATCGATCGCCGGCGCCGCGGGCGCCGCGCGCGCGGCGCGCTCGAGCAGGCCCGGTACGGTCAGCTCGTCGAATGCGACGTCCCACGCGCACGGGTGCCGGTACCGCTCCGGCGAGGGATGGTCGGGAAGGTCGCTGGCGGGCGCGCTGCTGACATTCATGTCAGCTTGGATGCGGTATCGCCCGGAACTTTTCAACCAGCCTTCGTCATTCCCGCGAACGCGGGAATCCAGCTTCTGACGTTCGTCCTCAGTGCACCCGTCGGAGCTGGCTCCCCGCTTTCGCGGGGATGACGAGCAAAGCGGTTACGCCTGCCCCGCCGCTTCTTCCGCGCGCTTGTTCTCGAGCCAGGCCGCGGCTTCGGCTTCCTGGCTCGCCTCGACCGCCGCCTTCGCGGCTGCCTCGCGTTCGGCGCGGAGCTCCTCGATCAGCGCCTCGCGGTCGTTGCCGAGCCGCGCGTCGCGCGCGCCGGCGTCCTCTTCAAGACCGGCCTTCTTGGCCGCCTTGGCGACCATCGCGTCGAGCTCGCGCTGCGAGCACAGCCCGAGCGTGACCGGATCCTTCGCCTGGATATTCTGGATGTTCCAGTGGCTACGGTCGCGGATCGCGGCGATCGTGTTGCGGGTGGTGCCGATCAGCTTGCCGATCTGCGCATCGGTCACCTCCGGGTGGTTGCGCAGGATCCAGGCGATGCCGTCGGGCTTGTCCTGCCGCTTCGACACCGGCGTGTAGCGCGGCCCCTTGGTGCGGCTGACCGCCACCGGCGCCTTGTGCATCTGCAGGCGGTACTGCGGGTCGGCCTGGCCGCGCTCGATTTCCTCGTTGGTGAGCTCGCCGGCGTGGACCGGATCGCGGCCGGTGTACTTGGCGCCCGCCAGATCGTCGGCCATCGCCTGCACCTCGAGGATGTGGAGCCCGCAGAACTCGGCGATCTGCTCGAACGAGAGCGCGGTATTGTCGACCAGCCAGGTGGCGGTCGCGTGCGGCATCAGCGGAGTGGGTTGTTCGGCCATTTGTCGGATCCTGAAAATAGACAGGCCGCCCCTCGCGGGGCGGCCATGCGGAGCCGATCTAGGCGATAGCGGCGGTTACGGCAAGCGTCAGGCGGCGCGGGGCAGCCGCTGCCGCTCGCGGCTGCTGCGGGCCGGGATCGGCCGGAACGCGCGCACCATGACCTGGGCGAGCGTCTCGCTCTTCGCCAGGCCCGCAATCGTCCCCGGCTTGTTGCCGACGAAGCCCTGTTCCCAATCCTGCACCATCGGACGTCTCCTTCGCTACCGTCGCTGCCAGACGAATGCGGAAGATTCGCGACTGTGTGACAGGTTTGAGTCACTCCATCGGCACATAGCCGGGGAGCGCCGCCAGCCGGTCGAGCCAGGCGCACACGTTGCGCCGCTCGCGCAGGCGGAACCCGCCGGCCTCGGCGACATGGGTGTAGGCGTAGAGCGCGATGTCGGCGAGCGAGACGGCTTGCCCGACGAACCAGTCGCGTCGCCCGAGATGGTCGTCCATCAGCGCGAGCGCGTCCTCCCCGGCGATGCGCTTGGCCGGAATCATCGCGCGCTGCTGCTCGGAGAGGCGGGCCTCGCCGACGAACGCCAGCCAGAATCGCAGCGTGGCAATGTTGGGCTCGTGACTGTACTGCTCGAAGAACATCCACCGCAGCATGTCGGCGCGCTCGAAGCGGCCGGCGGGGATCAGCGCCCTGCCCTCTGCGAGATACCAGCAGGCGGCGTTCGATTCGGGCAGGAACCTGTCGCCGACCTGCAAGACGGGGATGCGCCCGTTGGCATTCACCGTGGCGAGAAACTCCGGCGTCCGCGTCTCGCCCTTCATGATGTCGTACTGACGGATCGCCAGCGGCGTGCCGAGCAACGCGGCGGTCAGCTTGATCTTGTAGCAATTGCCGCTGCGCGGGTCCTCGTGAAGCGTCAGTGCGTCCATTTCGCCCCTCCCCCGTTGACCTTGACTAAGTCCTTGACTAAGTCAAGCCGATGACCGTCGTGACCGTTCACGAAGCCAAGACGCACCTTTCGCGCCTGATCGCGCGCGTGCTGGCGGGTGAGGAGATCACGATTGCACGCGGGCGCGAGCCGGTGGTGAAGCTGGTGCCGGCGGCGGACACGAAGAAGCCGCCGCTGCGGGGAGCCTTCAAGGGTCAATTCGAGTTCGACGAGAGCTTTTGGGATCCCCTCCCCGAGGATGAGCTCGCCTATTGGAACGGTGAACGCGATTGAGGTTGCTGCTCGATACCCACGCGTTTCTGTGGCTCATACTCGACAGCCCCCGTCTTTCCGAGGGTGCTAATAGGGTCATCAACGATCCGGCGGCCGAATTACTGGTGAGCGCGGTTACGGCCTACGAGATCGGCCTGAAGCACCGCCTCGGAAAGCTGCCACTTCCTCCGCGCCTCTCCGGCGATTTCGCCGCGGTTGTCCAAGAAATGTCCGCGGCGCCGCTCGCCATCTCTCTCGCTCACGCCGAATGGGCTGCCAAGCTCGATTCGGCGCATCGCGACCCGTTTGACCGGCTACTCGCCGCGCAGGCGGTTATCGAAAACATCCCGATCATCAGTGCCGATCCGGCTTTAGACGCGCTCGGTGCGCGGCGCATCTGGTAGCGGCTAGCCGGCGACTTCGAGCACGATCTTGCCGATGTGATCGCCCGCTTCCATCCGGGCGTGGGCGGCGGCGGCTTCGGCGAGGGGGAACACTCGGTCCATCACCGGGCGGATCGTGCCGTCCGCCACCAGCGGCCAGGCGGTCCGATGAATCTCGTCGGCGAGCAGCGCCTTGAACTGGTTCGAGCGGGGGCGGAGCGTCGAACCGGTGAGCGTCAGCCGCTTCCTCATCACCAGCGCCATGTCGATCGTCGCCTTGAGGCCGCCGAGCACCGCGATGGTGACGTGGCGGCCATCCTCAGCGAGGCAGCGCAGGTTGCGCGCCACGTAGTCGCCCGAGACCATGTCGAGCACGACGTTGACGCCCTTGCCGCCGGTGAAGCGCTCGACCTCCTCGACGAAATCCTGCGCCTTGTAGTCGATCGCGAGATCGGCCCCGAGCTGGCGGATGGCGTCGCATTTCTCCGCGCTGCCGGCGGTGGCGATCACCGTCAGCCCGAATGCCTTGGCGAGCATGATCGCCATCGTGCCGATCCCGCTGGTGCCGCCGTGGACCAGCAGCGTCTCGCCCTCGCAGGCATAGCCGCGCTCGAACACGTTGTGCCACACGGTGAACAGCGTCTCGGGCAGCGCGCCGGCTTCGGCCAGCGGCAGGTCCGGCGG
This sequence comes from Cypionkella sp., assembly GCA_041730635.1. Lineage (GTDB taxonomy): Bacteria > Pseudomonadota > Alphaproteobacteria > Sphingomonadales > Sphingomonadaceae > Tsuneonella. The sequence continues at coordinate 2,134 of JBGSBH010000132.1, read as the reverse complement.
GACCGGCAGGCAGTGGTCGGCGCGCGCGAGGCAGTATTCGGCGTAGCCGCCGCCCGAAACCAGCGCGCAGACCGCCTGGCCGACCAGCTCGGCGGCGACGCCGTCGCCCCGCGCGACCACCGTGCCGGCGACTTCCAGCCCCGGGATCGGCGAGGCGCCGGGTGGGGGCGGATAGAACCCCTGCCGCTGGATCACATCGGGCCGGTTCACGCCCGCGTAGGCGACGCGGATCAGCACCTCGCCGGGGCCAGGCGCGGGAACCGGCAGCGTTTCGGGCCGAAGCACGTCCGGGCCACCGGGCGCGTCGTAGCCCATCGCGGTCATCGTCTGGGGAATCGCCACGGCTTTCGGTCTGCCCCCTGTTGCCGGAAAACGACAGCGCAGCGCGCCGCGCGGTGGACTAGCCGGGCCGGGCATTGACAGCAAGCGGCGCTCGGCGCGAAGATTCGCCCCGATGGACGACGATCTGCCCCGTCCGCGCGGCGACGCCGCGAGCCTGCTGGCGAAGGAAGACCTCGCCCCCTACTCGCAGGACGAGCTCGAGGAGCGCATCCGCCTGCTCGAAGCGGAGATCGCGCGGGTGGAAAGCCACCGGCTGAAAGCGGCGGCGCACCGCAGCGCGGCCGACGCCTTGTTCGGAAAGCCCAGGTCGTGAGCGCCGCGGCCTCGCAAAGCGCGGGCCGCTCCCCATATCGGTGTCCCACCCGGCCGCCCCACTCCGCGTTCGCCACGTGTAAAAGCGCCGTTAACCATCTGAGTTCATATTCTCCCGCAGGCCGGCGCGGGCCTGTGCTCCAGAAAGTCGCCTGACATGCCCAGCTTCGCCACCAATCTCGAAAAGACCCTCCACGCCGCGCTCGGCGGCGCGGCCGAGCGGCGGCACGAATACGCCACGCTCGAGCACCTGCTGCTCGCGCTGATCGACGACGACGACGCGGCGCAGGTGATGGTCGCCTGCGGGGTCGATCTCGCCGAGCTGGGCGAGGTTGTCCGCCGCTATCTCGACGAGGAGTACCAGAAGCTCGAGACGAGCGAGGACGCCGACCCGCAGCCGACCGCCGGCTTCCAGCGGGTGATCCAGCGCGCGATCCTCCACGTCCAGTCGAGCGGCAAGGATACGGTCACCGGTGCCAACGTGCTCGTCGCGCTGTTCTCCGAGCGCGATTCCTACGCCGTCTATTTCCTCCAGCAGCAGGACATGAGCCGGCTGGATGCGGTGAGCTACATCAGCCACGGGATCGGCAAGGGCGGCAAGCAGCTCGAGGCGAAGACCCCGCAAGGCACCGACAGCGACAGCCCGCAGGAAGCCAAGGCGGAAGGCAAGAGCGGGAAGGACGCGAGCGCGCTCGACCAGTTCACCGTCAACCTCAACGAGAAGGCCAAGAGCGGCAAGGTCGATCCGCTGATCGGCCGCGGGCCCGAGGTCGACCGGACGATCCAGATCCTCTGCCGCCGCAGCAAGAACAACCCGCTCTATGTGGGCGATCCGGGCGTCGGCAAGACCGCTATCGCCGAAGGGCTCGCGCGCAAGATCGTCGAAGGCGAGGTGCCCGAGGTGCTGCAGGACGCGGTGATCTACAGCCTCGACATGGGCGCGCTGCTTGCCGGCACCCGCTATCGCGGCGATTTCGAGGAGCGGCTGAAGCAGGTCGTCGGCGAGCTCGAGAAGATGCCGCACGCGGTGCTGTTCATCGACGAGATCCACACGGTGATCGGCGCCGGGGCGACCAGCGGCGGGGCGATGGACGCCTCGAACCTGTTAAAGCCGGCCCTCTCCGGCGGGACGATCCGCTGCATCGGCTCGACCACCTACAAGGAGTTCCGCAACCACTTCGAGAAGGATCGCGCGCTGCTGCGCCGGTTCCAGAAGATCGACGTGAACGAGCCGACGGTGGAGGACACGGTCAAGATCCTCAAAGGCCTGCGCAGCGCGTTCGAGACGCACCACAAGGTCACCTACACCCCCGAGGCGATCAAGACCGCGGTCGAGCTGTCGGCGCGCTACATCAACGACCGCAAGCTGCCCGACAAGGCGATCGACGTGATCGACGAGGTCGGTGCGATGCAGATGCTGGTGCCGGCCGCCAAGCGGAAGAAGACCATCACTTCGCGCGAGATCGAACAGGTCATCGCG
>JBGSBH010000131.1:0-6638 GCA_041730635.1 Cypionkella sp. | reverse complement strand
CCCACCATGGCAAGGGCCATTACTTTGCTACCTGTAGCAGGAAAGGAGATGCAGGCAGCAAAGAAGGGTTGGTTGTTTCCAAGGCGCTGGTCCGAACCCGATAGAACGCCCAGACACAAAGCGAACAAGGCGCTGCAGCTGGCAAGATGCCAGGGGAATCCAGCGTTACTTACCACCAGCAACGCCAAAAGGCTGGTGAGGGTTATCGCACGCAAAGGAGCCTCCGCCTGTTCGGGCCCGGCGACGCGACCGGCAACGGCGCGGGCACCGGGTGGACGGTCTACGCTCCGCTGTCGACCAGCGGCTCGCCCGGCCCGGCGACCGACTTCGCGATCTTCGCGCTGCACCTTGCCGGCGCCGGCTCGATCATGGGCGCGATCAACTTCATCACCACGATCTTCAACATGCGCGCGCCGGGCATGACGCTGCACAAGATGCCGCTGTTCGTCTGGTCGATCCTGGTGACCGCGTTCCTGCTGCTGCTGGCGCTGCCGGTGCTCGCCGCGGCGATCACCATGCTGATCACCGACCGCAACTTTGGCACCACGTTCTTTGCGCCCGACGGCGGCGGCGACCCGATCCTCTACCAGCACCTGTTCTGGTTCTTCGGGCACCCCGAAGTGTACATCATGATCCTTCCCGGCTTCGGGATGATCAGCCAGATCGTCGCGACCTTCAGCCGCAAGCCGGTGTTCGGCTATCTCGGCATGGCCTATGCGATGGTCGCGATCGGGGTGGTCGGGTTCATCGTCTGGGCTCACCACATGTACACCGTCGGCCTCGACGTGAACACGAAGATGTATTTCACCGCGGCGACGATGGTCATCGCGGTGCCCACCGGCGTCAAGATCTTCAGCTGGATCGCGACGATGTGGGGCGGGTCGATCGAGTACAAGTCGCCCATGGTCTGGGCGCTGGGGATGATCTTCCTGTTCACCGTCGGCGGGGTGACCGGCGTCTACCTCGCCAACGGCGGCGTCGACGACGTGGTGCACGATACCTACTTCGTCGTCGCGCACTTCCACTACGTGCTGTCGATGGGCGCGGTGTTCAGCCTGTTCGCGGGGTTCTACTACTGGTTCCCGAAGATGAGCGGGCGGATGCATTCCGAGCTGCTCGCGCATCTCCACTTCTGGGGCTTCTTCGTCGGGGTGAACGTGATCTTCTTCCCGCAGCACTTCCTCGGATTGAACGGGATGCCGCGCCGCTACCCCGACTATGTCGAGGCCTATACCTACTGGAACGAGGTGAGCTCGATCGGCTACGCGATCATGGCCGGCTCGATGATCTTCTTCTCGTCAACGTGATCTACGCGCTGGTGGCCGGGAAGAAGGCGGCCGACAACTATTGGGGCGACGGGGCGACCACGCTCGAGTGGACGCTGTCGAGCCCGCCGCCGTTCCACCAGTTCGAAACGCTGCCGGTGATCGAGGATGCCGATCATCACAGCCACCCGCCGAAGGGCGCGGCGCCGGCGGCGGCCTGAGTTCTTCCTCCTCCCCGGCCCGGGGAGGGGGACCGCCCGCAGGGCGGTGGAGGGGACTGGCCCCGAGCGCAGTCCCTAGCGGAGGTTCCCCTCCGTCAGTCGCCAGGGCGACTGCCACCTCCCCGCTTCGGGGAGGAAAGCGATGCCCGAGATGCGCCTGATCGACACCGGCGCGGTGCGCTTGCGCTGCGCTATCGAAGGTAGCGGCCCGCTGGTGATCTTCGTCCACGGGTTCCCCGAAAGCTGGTATTCGGGGCGCCACCAGGTGGGGCCGGTCGCGCAAGACGGCCACACCGCCTGCGCGATCGACGTGCGCGGCTACGGCGGGTCGGACAAGCCGCCGCAGGTGGACGATTACACGCTCGAGAAGATCGCCGGCGACCTCATCGGCCTCGCCGACGCGCTCCAGCCCGGCTCCCCGGTTATCCTCGTCGGCCATGACTGGGGCGCGCCGATCGTGTGGAACACCGCGCTCACTCAACCTGGCCGGGTGTCGGCGGTGGCCGGCCTGTCGGTGCCGTTCGCCGGCGTGCCGAGCCGTCCGTTCACCGACGTGTTCCGCGAGCATTTCACGTCGAAGGGCCGGTTCTTCTACCAGGAGTATTTTCAGGCGCCGGGCGTGGCCGAGGCCGAGGCGGAGGCCGATCCGCAAGCCTTCGTCCACCGGATGATGTATTCGATCAGCGGCGACGTCCCGCCGGGCAACTACTGGGACAAGGCGCTCGGCGCCAAATTCCTCGACGGGCTGCCCGATCCGCAGCCGGTACCATGGCTGACCGACGAGGACATCGCCTTCTACGGCAACGAGTTCCGCCAAAGCGGTTTCCGCGGCCCGCTCAACCGTTACCGCAACCACGAGCGCGACTACGCGTGGCTGCAGGGGTGGAAAGGGCAGCGGATCGAGCAGCCCTGCCTCTTCATCGGTGGCGACCGCGACCCTGCGACCACGCTGTTCGGCGCCGTGGCCGACCCGGTGCCGATGATGCGCATGTTCGCGCCCAAGGTCGAAGGCCATGTGCTCGAGGGCGTCGGCCACTGGACCCAGCAGGAACGCCCCGAGGAGGTCAACCGCCTGCTGCTCGATTGGCTGGGGCGGGTTAGCGTACTTTAACGAATATCACGGCGCCGCTCACCCATCCCCGCTCAGCCTGAGCTTGTCGAAAGCCATGGACGGCGCTCGCCTTAAACCCCTCGGTGCGTGAGGCGCATAGTGGGCTGGGTTCAATTCGGCTTAGTCGATCGCGGTTCGCGCTGCGCGGCTCATCCAACATTTTCCTACATCGCTTTTCTGTGCTCTATCCTGTCCGATGAAGCGCATTGCCGCCCCCTTCGCACGCGTGTTTTCTGCCATTTCCTTTTCCGTCGGCGCGCCGCTGGGGCGGAGCGCCGGAGAGGTCCATCGCGGCGGAAAGTCTCTTCCCCCAGGACACCGTCAACCCCGTCAACCCCATGTCAACTTCGCAGCCTACTTCACCTTTGCCGCACCGGCCTTTATAGGCGCCGGGCACGCCCGATGAGCGACTCTGCCGCCCTTTACCTGCCGAGCGACTGGCGCGACTTCCTGGCGCTGACCAAGCCGCGCGTAATGAGCCTGGCGATCTTCACCGGGCTCGCCGGCCTGCTCGCGGCGCCCGGGCACATCCACCCGGTGATCGGCTTCACCGCGGTGCTGTGCATCGCGCTCGGGGCAGGGGGAGCAGCCGCGCTCAACCAGTGGTGGGAAGCCGATATCGACGCCGCGATGAAGCGCACCGCCGGCCGTCCGATCCCCGGCGGGCGCGTCCGCAAGACCGACGCGCGCGATTTCGGGATCGCGCTGTCGGCCGCCTCGGTGGGGATCATGGGTGTCGCGGTGAACTGGCTCGCGGCCGCGATCCTCGCGCTGTCGATCGTCTACTATGCGGTCGTCTATACGATCTGGCTCAAACCCCGCACGCCGCAGAACATCGTCATCGGCGGCGGGGCGGGGGCGTTCCCGCCGATGATCGGCTGGGTCGCAGTGACCGGCGAGGTCACGCTGATGCCGGTGCTGCTGTTCGCGATCATCTTCTTCTGGACCCCGCCGCATTTCTGGGCGCTCGCGCTGTTCGTGCAGACCGACTACGCCAAAGTCGGCATTCCGATGATGCCGGTGGTGAAGGGCGAGGCGAGCACGCGGCGGCAGATCCTCGGTTACGCGATCCTGCTGCTGCCGATCGCCGGCGCGCCGTGGTTCATCGGCAGCACCGGCGCGATCTACGGCGGGGCGGCGGTGCTCCTCAGCCTCGTGTTCGTCTATCTCGCCGCGCTAGTCGCCAGCCGCCGCGCCGGACCCGGCGACGCGATGAAGCCGGAGAAGCGGCTGTTCGGCTTCAGCGTGCTCTATCTCTTCGCGCTGTTCGCCGCGCTGGTTGCCGATCGCGCGATCCTCGGGCAGGGTCTTTTTGCATGACGCCCGAGGAAGAGATCGAGTTCAAGCGCCGCCGCAAGGGGCGCAATACCGCGCTCGCGCTGGTGCTCTTGTTCTTCGTCGCGCTGTTCTACGCGATCACCTTCGTCCAGTTCGGCTGAAGCGATGGCAAGCGCCCCTCCGCTGCACCGCTCCAACGCTCGGGTCGGGCTGCTGGCCGCGCTGCTCGCCGCGGCGATGCTCGGCCTCGGCTACGCTGCGGTGCCGCTCTACCAGCTGTTCTGCCAGGTGACCGGGTTCGGCGGGACGACGCAGCGCGCGACCGAAGGCGAGGCGCTCGCCGCCGAGCGCGCCGGGGCCAAGGTGGCGGGCGGCTACATGTCGGTGCGGTTCGACGCCAACACCGATCCCGACCTGCCGTGGACCTTCCGCCCCGAGCAGGTGACCCAGACGGTCCGGCTCGGCCAACGGCAGATGGCGTTCTACTACGCGCGCAACAACTCGAACCGGCCGATCACCGGGACCGCCAGCTTCAACGTCTCGCCGACACAGACCGGGCAGTTCTTCAGCAAGATCCAGTGCTTCTGCTTCACCGAGCAGACGCTCCAGCCGGGGCAGGAGGTCGTCATGCCGGTACTGTACTTCGTCGACCCCGCGATCCGCGACAACGAGGCCGCGGGCGATGTCGAGCAGATCACGCTGAGCTACACCTTCCACGAAACCCGATAAACGGTTGCCCTGCCTTTCGTCATTGCGAACCCGCCAAGCCGAGCGAAGCCATCCATTGCCTGACGCTTTCTAATGCGCGGAAGCGGGAGATGGACCGCCGCGGCGCCCCCGGCGCGTCGCAATGACGAGCGGGGGGACGAGGCACATAAATCTAGACCGGTTGCGGGGTCGCGATTAAGGGCGTCCGCAATCACCCTTTCCAACGGGGACTAAGACCCTATGGCCGGCGCCAAGAACCACCAGTACCACATCCTTCCGCCCGACATCATTCCGCTGATCGGCTCGATCTCGGCGCTGACGTTCACCAGCGGGCTGGTGCTGTTCATGCACGAGATGGCCAACGCCTGGCTGGTGCTCGGACTCGGCATCGCCGGGTTGATCGCCACGTTCTGGATCTGGTTTTCAAAGGTTGTCAACGAAGCGCAGGCGGGCGATCACACCCCGGTGGTGCAGCTTCACCTGCGCTACGGGATGATCCTGTTCATCGCTTCGGAAGTGATGTTTTTCGTCGGCTGGTTCTGGGCCTTCTTCGATTTCGCGCTGTTCCCCAGCGAGCTGTCCGAAGTCGTCGGCGGCCAGTTCCCGCCCAAGGCGATCGAGTCGGTGATCGATCCGTTCGACCTGCCGCTATTGAACACGCTGATCCTGCTGTGCTCGGGCACCACGGTCACCTGGGCGCACCATTCGCTGATCCACGGGGATCGCGAAGGGCTCAAAAAAGGCCTCTGGCTGACGATCCTGCTGGGCCTGCTGTTCAGCGCGATCCAGGCCTATGAATATGCCCACGCGCCGTTCCCGTTCGGCCAGAACACCTATGGCTCGGCGTTCTACATGGCGACCGGCTTCCACGGGTTCCACGTGCTGGTGGGCACGATTTTCCTGATCATCTGCCTGGTGCGCGCCTACAAGGGCCACTTCACCCCGCAGCAGCACTTCGGGTTCGAAGCGGCGGCGTGGTACTGGCACTTCGTCGACGTTGTGTGGCTGTTCCTGTTCGTGTCGATCTACGTCTGGGGCAGCTGGGGCGCGCCGATCCACTGATCAAGCTCCCCTCCCGCGCGCGGGAGGGGCTGGGGGTGGGCTTGTGTCTCGCCGCTTACCGATAGCTTCAACCCTGATCGTCGCGCTCGCGGTCGCGGCGATGGTCGCGCTCGGCGTGTGGCAACTGCGCCGGGCGGACGAGAAGGCAGCGCTGCTCGCCCGCAATGAGCGCGCGGCCGGCCTCTCGGCGGCGGTGCCCTGGCCGCGAGGACCAAAGGAAGCCGAGCGCGCGCTTTACCGCCGCAGCGAAGTCGACTGCCTCCGCGTGCGTTCGCTGGCCGAGCGGGCCGGCCGCGCGGCGAGCGGCGCGATGGGATGGGCGCACGTTGCGACCTGCGACCTCGCTCAAGGAGGCCAGGCGGACGTCGCGCTCGGCTGGTCGCGCGACCCTGCCCCGGTTGCCTGGGCCGGCGGGCGGGTCGCGGGTTTCATCGGGCCGCACGGGCACGGCGTGCGCCTCGTCGCCGCGCCGCCGCAAGCCGGGCTCGAAGCGCTGGCGCCGCCCAACCCGGCGGACCTGCCGAACAACCACCTCTCCTACGCGGTGCAGTGGTTCCTGTTCGCCGCCACCGCGCTGGCGATCTACGCGCTCGCGTTGCGCCAGCGCTGGCGGTCTAGGGCGAGCTAAAGCCCGGCTTGCTTGCCGCGCTGCCTCGGCGCCGCTAGCGCCGCGGCGATGGAATACGTCTCCACCCGCGGCAGCGCGCCAGAGCTCGACTTCGCCAGCGTGACGCTGGCCGGGCTCGCCAGCGACGGCGGGCTCTACGTACCGCGCGAATGGCCGCGCTTTACCGACACCGAAATCGCGGCGCTGCGCGGGCTGCCCTACGCCGAGCTCGCGGCGCGGGTGATGGCGCCGTTCGTCGGCGACAGTCTCGCGCCGGCGCGGCTGCGCGAGCTCTGCCACGAGGCGTACGGCCGCTTCGATAGATATTTTTAATAGTGAAATAAAAAGATTATATGAGATGGTATTTTAAAAATGAAAAGAGCTTT
>JBGSBH010000130.1:0-6686 GCA_041730635.1 Cypionkella sp. | reverse complement strand
TCTATTACGAGGCGGGCTTCGAGCCCATGGCCGGCCGCCGGGCGGTGGCGCAGGTCGTGCTCAACCGCATGCGCCACAAGGCCTTCCCCAAGTCGGTCTGCGGGGTCGTCTATCAGGGGCACACGCGGCCCGGCTGCCAGTTCAGCTTCACCTGCGACGGTTCGTTGCGGCGGCGGCCGGACCCGCAGGCCTGGCTGCAGGCGCAATCGGTCGCGCGCGCGGCGCTCGAGGGTTACGTAGAGACCTCGGTCGGGCTCGCCACCCACTATCACGCCAATTACGTGATGCCCTATTGGGCGCCCCGGCTGGCCAAGCTGACGCAGATCGGCGCGCATATCTTCTATCGCTGGCACGGCGGCTGGGGGCGCCCGGCGGCCTATGCCGGGCACTATGCCGGCGTGGAGAGCATCCCCAGTGCGCCGCTCCGCGGCGTGGCCCCGGCCCGCGCCGGGGAAACGATGCTCGCATCGGTCGCACCGGCGCACCCCGGCGAAACTTATCGCGATAGCCCCACCGCGTCGTTCAACCCCGATGTCGGCGGGCGCCTCAACGTCGAAACCGGCTGGAAGCTGAAGATCGCCGAGCCGGCCGAGACCCGCTCGCGCGCCGCCGACGTCATCCGGCGGCAGAGCGGGGTCGCCAGCCTGCTGGAAGAAGCCGCGGGAGAAGCGCCGTGAACGTGTTGCGATGGTACTCCGGGCTGTCCGGGTCGCGCCAGATCATCGTCACCGGCATGGCCGGGCTCATTCTCCTGCTCCTGTGGGCGAGCTTCGCCGAGGTGGAAGAGGTGACCCGCGGCGAAGGGCGGATCATCCCGTCCAGCCGCGCGAAGGTGGTCCAGTCGGCGGAACCGGCAACCATCCGCGAGATACTCGTCCGCTCGGGCCAGCTTGTCCGCAAGGGGCAACTGCTCGTCCGGCTCGACGATTCCGATCCTTCTTCCGAGCTCGGCAAGATCGAGGCGGAGAACCGCTCGCTCGCCGCCCGCGCGGCCCGCCTGGGCCAGGAAGGCGGCGCGGGCACCGGCTGCGCGGTTGGGCCGGACGGAAGCGTGGGGACCGATTGCCGCGAGGAAGCGGCGCTGCAGCAGGTCCGCGCGGCGGCGCACGCGAGCCGGATGGCAGCGCTGCGAGCGGCGGTGGAGCAGCGCCGGCGCGACATGGCCGAAGCGCAGGCGACCGCGGGGAGCCTGCGGTCGAGCCTGCAACTGGCGCAGGATCAGGTGGCGATGCTCAGCCCCCTGGCGGCCAAATCCATCGTCCCGCAGACCGAGCTGATGTCGGCCCAGCGCGAGGCGACCGAGTTGCAGGGCCGGCTGGCGGCAGCGGAGCAGGCTGCCACGCGCGCCGCCGCGTCGATCGCCGAGGCCCAGGCGCAATTGTCGCAGGCCGCCTACGACTTTCGCCAGGAAGCGCTCAACGAGCGCAGCCAGCTGACCGCGCGGATCGCGGTCAATGCGGAGGCGATGCGCGGTGCCGCCGGCCGGCTGCAGCGGACCGAGCTGCGCTCGCCCGTCACCGGCATCGTCAACGATGTGCAAGTCACGACCGTCGGGGGCTTCGTGCAGCCGGGCCAGCAGATCGCCCAGGTCGTCCCGCTGGGCGACAAGCTGCTGGTCGAGGCGCGGGTCACCCCGCGCGACATCGCCTTCATCAACGTCGGCGACCGCGCCAACGTGAAGGTCTCGGCCTACGATTTCTCGATCTACGGCGGCCTGACGGGCGAGGTCGTCCAGATCTCAGCCGACAGCATCTACGACGAGGATGCCAAGCAGCCCTACTTCACCGTCGTGGTGGAGACCGACCGGGCGTACCTCCAGTCCGCGGGGCGCCGCCTGCCGATCAGCCCGGGGATGATGTGCACGGTCGAGATCATCACCGGGCGCAAGTCCATCCTCGCCTATCTGCTCCAGCCGGCGCTCAAGGTCCGGTCGGAAGCATTCCGAGAGCGCTGAGACGGTGTTCCGCCGGGTTCTTTTCGGCGACCCCGTGGAGCCACGACCGGCGGCCGGAAAAGCTCATGATCGGGCGGAAACCGTGGCCGGCGAGCGCATCGAGCGGCACGTCGGTGCGATTGTCGAGCGCCAGGTATCGCGTGCCTTGCCTGACCACCAGCAGCGCGTGATCGCGCCGGACGACCTGATCGTAGGCGATCACCAGGTACATGTCGGCTTCCGGCACGCCGAGGCGGCGCAGCAGCGCCATCTTGGCAATCGCGACGTCCTCGCAATCGCCCCGTCTGCGGGCAAGGGTCTCGCCGGGAGTGGACCAGCTGTCGCGCATGCCCGGCGCGGACGGGCTGCTTCCATCCTCGCGGTAGCGAACCCACTGGTTGACCCAGCGGTTCACCCGCTCGACGGCAGAGGCGAGCGGCTGGCGCCGGGCCGAGCGAACGATCCCGATCCACGGCCCTTTGCCGGGGTGCCCCAGCCCTTCGCGAGCGGCGGAGAACCTGGCCTCGAGAGGGGTGCGGGCGACTTCGATCGCCGCGCTGCCGAAGAAGTCGGGTCGGACCCCTGCGGCCGGTGCGCCCGCCGTGGCGGCGGGCTCGGCGAGCACCAGCGGGGCTCGCTCCGGCGGTGCGCTGCGCCCCGCATCGCGGGCACCAGGGGTTATCCCGGCGAGGCTCGAAGCGGAGCGGCAGCCGGCGCCCGCGGCAAGGCCCGCGGTGCCGGGGGCGAGCGAAGCGCCCGGCGCGGGCGGTACAGCCGGACCGCGTTCCTGCGCGCGGCGGACCTGCGCCAGCCGGCTTTCACCCGGCGCCTCGCCCTCGAGGCGAAAGCCGCCGGCTGCGGGCATCCGCTGCGCCGGCCCGGCCCACGCGGACTCGCCGGGCGCGGGGCAGCGCACCCCCGGCTCGCTCGAGAGATCGGGCCAGGCGAAAGCATGCGCCGCGCCTGGGGCCAGCGCCAGGCCGACGACGCCGCAAATGGCGCCGAGGGCGCGGGCAGATCGACACGGTTCCATGGCCGCAGGATGCGCGCCGAATCGCTAAGATATGCTTTAGGCCGGGTTACCGAGGCCGCGGCACCGCGTAGGATGGCCCTTGCCGCCTGCCGGCTGAGCGCCGCGTTGGCGCTCGCGGCGGGCCTCGGTGCTCCCGTGCCGGCGCCGGCGCAAGTGTACGTCCCGCCGATCGAATCGCGCTCCGCGGAAGTGGTCACGGTGACGGCGGTTCCGCTCGAGCAGCTGGTCGGGCGGATCGCCGCGAAGTGCTTCGACCTCGGCCGGCAGGTCAGCCGGCTGACGGCCGACGAAGTGGTGTGCGACGACGAGCCCGATCACGCGAGCCACCTCGCATTCATGACCGTGAGGCCCCGGCCGGGTTCGCCGCTCAAGGGATACCTGCAGTTCCGGCTGAGCCAGCGCGACGAGGGGGTGCGGGTGTCCGGGCTGCGCTATGCCGAATACGCCGCGCTCGGCTCGCGCAAGGTGCGGCTCATTTCCGAAGAACGGGACGATCTGCGCGCGATCCTCGGCGCGCTGTCAAGCAGCCGCTAGGTGACTGACGGCGCGCCGGCGCCGCGCCGGTGAGGGTGGCGGCCGACGACCCATCGATGGTGCGGTCGAGAAGACTCGAACTTCCACGGGCTTTCGCCCACAACGACCTCAACGTTGCGCGTCTACCAATTCCGCCACGACCGCACATCGGTTGGGATCGGGGCCGCGGCGGGCCCCCGGTAGGGGCGCGCCTCTAGCAACGCTCCCCGCGCCCCGCAAGCCGCGAGTTCAGGCGAGGAACGGCGCCGCCACCTCCGGCGGCACGCGCACGAGCCGGCCGCTCGCCTTGTCGAGCATCGCCCAGGTGCTGCGCGCGGCGACGAGGCGCTTGCCCGCGGCGGAGCGGAACTCGACGCAGCGGTCGAACTGCGCGCCGCGCGGGCCTTGCGGGATCCAGGTCTCGGCGAAGGCGCTCTCGCCGGCGGCGATATTGCCGCGATAGTCGATCTCGTGCCGGGTCACGACCCAGACGTAGCGATCGACATGCTCCGGCGCGGCGACCGCGCTCCAGTGCGCGGTGGCGATGTCCTGAATCCAGGTCACCCACACCGCGTTGTTGACGTGGCCGAGCTCGTCGATGTGCGCAGGGGACGCGGTAAAGGTTTTCGAGAAACTGCGGGTCATGGGGATCTCACGCGAAGACGCGAAGATGTGGTGCCGAGCGGCGAAGCGGTAATCCGATCCGAGCGCCGCGCGATCATGCGGATTGCCTGCGGCGCTCGCTGCCCTCTTCGCGTCTTCGCGTGAACAATCATATCGCGACGCCAATCGAACGCAGGTCGGCCTCCGCTTGCGCGGCATCGGTGAACACGAACGCGTGCATGCCCATCGCGTGCGCCCCGGCGACGTTGCCGGGCAGGTCGTCGAGGAACACGGTCTCCTCCGCCACCAGGCCGTTGCTCTCGAGCAGGTGGCGGTACATCGCCGGGTCGGGCTTGAGCACGCCGATTTCGGCCGAGTTGGTGACGCCTTCGAACATCGCCCACCAGTCGTGCCTGTCCGACAGGTGGGCGACGATCTCGTGGACGTTGTCGGTCAGCGCGAACAGGCGGTAGCCGGCCGCCGCCAGCCGGCACATCAGCGGGGGCGTGTCCTCGATCAGGTGGAGGCTGGCGTAGAGCGCGGCCCACAGCGCCTCGGCCTCGGCCTCGGTCAGATGTCCGGCCTCGACGAACGCGCGCCGGGCGCCGGCCTCGCTATGCTCGCCGCGGTTCAAGGCGCGCCAGATGTCGGCCTCGACGAACAGCGCGTGGTGGCGGGCGTGGAGTGCATCGCCCGACAGGCCGAGTGCCGCCGCGACGATTCCGCGCGAATCCCACCGCACCAGGACGTTGCCGATGTCGAAGACGATGTTGCGGATGGCCATCGCTAGAGCCCGAACTGCCACAGGATGAAGGCGAATTCCTCGGCCGTCTCGCGCAAGCTCTCAAACCGGCCCGACTTGCCGCCGTGGCCCGCGCCCATGTTGGTCTTCAAGAGCAGCACGTTGTCGTCGGTCTTCATCTCGCGCAGGCGGGCGACCCATTTGGCGGGCTCCCAGTAGGTCACGCGCGGGTCGTTGAGGCCCGCGGTGACCAGCATCGGCGGATAGGCCTGCCGCTTGACCTGGTCGTACGGCGAGTAGCTGCGGATCAGCTCGAACGCCGCGCGGTCTTCGATCGGATTGCCCCATTCGGGCCACTCGCCGGGCGTCAGCGGCAGCGAGGCGTCGAGCATCGTCGCCAGCACGTCGACGAACGGCACGTGCGCGACCACCGCGCCCCACAGCCCGGGATCGGAGTTGATCACCGCCCCCATCAGCTCGCCGCCGGCCGACCCGCCGGAGATCGAGATGCGCCCCGCTTCGGCATGGCCGTTGGCGATCAACCCCTTCGCGACGTCGACGAAGTCGTTGAACGCATTGGTCCGGCTCTCCAGCTTGCCGGCCTTGTACCACGCGCGGCCGAGATCGTCGCCGCCGCGGATGTGCGCGATGGCGTAGGCGAAGCCGCGGTCGACCAGGCTCAGGCGGGTGGTCGAAAACCCAGGCGGAATGGCGATGCCGTAGGCGCCGTAGCCGTAAAGGTGCAGCGGACCCGGCGACGCGCGATCCTTGCGATACATGATGCTGACCGGAATCTCGGTCCCATCGCGCGCGGCGATGTGCAGCCGTTCGGTCGCGTACAGCGAGGCGTCGTAGCCCGATGGGATCTCCTGCACCTTGAGCACCTCGAGCCGGCGCTCGGCCACGTGATAATCGTAGGTGGTCGCCGGGCTGACCATCGATTCGTAGGTGACGCGCAGGCGGTCGGTCGCCCATTCGGGGTTCTCGCCGAGCCCTGCGCTGTAGCTTTCCTCCGGAAACGCGATCGGCTCGATCCGGTCGGGGTCGTCGTACCAGCGGACCTCGATCGTATCGAGCCCGCCCTGCCGCCCTTCGACGACATAGAAATCGCGGAACAGGTCGAAACCCGTGAGGTAGAACGCGTCCGACCCCTCGATCAGCGTGGTCCATTCGCCGGGGCTTGCCAGCGGCGCGGTGGCCAGGCGGAAGTTCTCGTGGGTGTCGTTGGCGAGCACGTAGAGCGTGCCTTCGCGCTCCCCCGCCTTCTGATAGATATCGACTTCGTATTCGACGCCCTTCCGCCGCGGCTTGACCAGGATCGGCTCGGCGAGCGGGTCGGCCGCCGGGATCAGCCGGACCTCGCTCGTCTCGTGGTCGCTGGTGGAGACGATCAGCCATTGCTCGTTGGCCGACAGCGACGCGCCCACGCGGAAACCCTCGTCATCCTCGTGGTAGAGCTCCACGTCCTCGGAAATCGGCCGGCCGATCCAGTGCAGCCGGGCGTTGTCGGTCCGCCATTGCTCGTTGGCGAGGCTATAGACGAGGCCGCGGTCGCCGGCGACCCAGATCAGCGAGGACAGCGTGCCGGGGATCTCGTCCGCCAGCAACGCGCCGGTTACCAGATCCTTGATCCGTGCGGTGAACCGCTCCGAGCCGTTGTCATCGACCGAATAGGCGAGCTTGCGGCCGTCCTGCGAGACCGACAGCGCGCCGAGGCGAAAGTAATCGTGGCCTTCGGCCAGCGCGACCTCGTCGAGGATCAGCTCGTCGGGCCCGCCGGTGACCGGCCGGCGCCACCATTTCTTGTACTCGGCGCCCTCCTCGAACTCGACCCAGTACAGCCAATCGCCGTCCTTCTGCGG
>JBGSBH010000129.1:0-6722 GCA_041730635.1 Cypionkella sp. | reverse complement strand
AGTAATTTGAGGCCAAAGCGCCTTGATGACTAGGCCAATGCCGACTACGCCAGCCGCGATCGCAGCAATAGTCAACGTCACAGGATTCAGCAAAGCAACGGCACCCGCGATCGCGCCCGTAACCGCACCCCATGCAGCGGTTAGCGTGCCTACGATGCCGCCAAAGCCCGCCACTAAGCTAATGGCGCTCAGTATGGCAGTGCCAATAAACCCGATTGCACCTGACACTACTGCGATCGCGCCCGTCACTGTCGCCCATGCCGCCGTAATGCCACCAATGATTGCGGGGATAGTTGAGAGCGTCGCAGCAATCAAAGCGACCTTGACAACCCATTCGTTCGCATCAATAAAGCTTGCAATGCCGCCTGCGATGTCACTCAATAGCTGAGCGCTGCCGACTAGCGTATTCATGACAACATCGCTGTTTAGCAAAGCCGCGCCGATGTCCAGCACTTGAATAACAATCGTGCCCATCAATTCGCCAAGCGATACCAGGCCCGGCTCAAGTGCTGCCGTAATTTCGGCTAGGCCGGTAAACGCCGATGCAAAGCCTTCAGAGTTTTCGTTGACGCCGTTGAAAATATTCTGAATCCCTTCAGAAATCCCTACGATCGCACCACTGGCTAAATTCGTAACGGCTTCAAGAATTGGCTCAATACTTGGCAGCATTCCGACAACTAGAGCACCGGTCGAGCCGACTAGCCCGAAGATGGCCCCCATGATTTCAGCAATATTGCCAAGGATGGGAGACAAGCTTTCTGCGCCCTGTTGCAGCTCCCCCATAGCCCCACTGCCAAATCCTGACATCCCAATCGCATCAGGGGCCGCGTCCGATTCAAGCCCACTACCCCCCGCAAATGGATTAGATAGGCTGATGCCGCCAATGGATGAGCCTGCGCCTGACGCGATCGCGCTCACTCTTTCCCCAACTGAGCCAGCCACCGACATAATGCCACCGCCAATGCCCGCCGCCAACGGCTGAAGCTGCTGCATGACGGCTAGCATCGAATCAAAGCCAGCTCGCAGCAATGGCATAGCCTGTTCGGCCAAACCCATCAACGTATCGCCAAACGCCTGCACCAGCGGGACAGAAGCTTGAAATAAGCTATAGATGCCCGCGCCGATCTCGTTGACTATCGGGAAGGCCCGTTCAAAATTAGTAGCAATCAAGGCCACCGCCGCACCTACCGGGCCGCCTACGACTGTTGCTATGCCAACGAAAGCCGTCTGCAATTCGCCAGTGTTCATCAATATCGAATTCATGACGCCAGACACCGCGTTATAAACCGAGATCAGCGCTTGCCCACCGGTTGACTGGAAGAACGCATCTGTCTTTGTTTTGGCGTTTTCTACGGATAGTGCGATCGCGTCTAGTATCGTCTTCTGCGCCATCAGCGGATCGCCAATGTTGGCCCCGGCTGCTTTGGCCGACTCGACGACACGGAATAGCAGTCCCATGTCATCAGCGTTTTGGCCAATGGTGCCGCGCAATATTTCATTGAAACTCGTGAATACTGATTGAGTCCCTTCGAGTGCGCTATCTAGGTCACGGTTAAGCCCAAATATGCCGGTTGATCCATCGAACAAGGCTGACCTAAACGACTGCAATAGCCCGTCTACACTGTTCTCTGCAAGGTCTTTGAAATCTTGAGTGATAAGCGTGTCGCCGACTGCTTCGAGTAGCTTTACCCGGCCTTCGATATTCAGGTCAGCCAATGACTCAGCGCCTGCTTTGGCCAGTAACCGGTTGATTTGATTGAGTGCTGTGGCGTTTTGCTCAAAGAATGCAAACTGCCGCAGCTGGCTTTCGGACGCGCCGCCAAGCGCTCTAGTCAGGGCCAGTGCTGTATTGCCAGTATCACGAGTCGTTGATGCTGTCAGGGCTCCGTAGCTCTCTGAGATTTTAGATAGCGAATCTACATAGGCGTCTGTATCAAGATTCCCTGAAACATCTTTGAACGCGCCAATCAGGTTGTCTGACAGGACGGACGCCAGCCGCTTATAGTCCTGAGTGGCCCCCGGCAATGCCGCCGCCGACTCAGCCAGCCTTTTATTGAGTGTGTCAATCTGCGCAGCAGCACCGCCAATATCAAGCGTGGTCAGCGCCGCTAGTGTAGAGGTTGCTGTGTTTGTTTCTAACTGAACATTTACAGCCTCACTCAAGCCGCCGCCTTTGAGCGCACCGCCGACTACCTGAGAAATCTGACCCGGCAGAGAGCCCATGGCCCCCTCAATCATCTTCTTCAGCCCAAACTTAAGCGCATCAGTCGTTAGAATCGCGCCTGAGATGCTTTTATTGAAACTGGCTGCTATGAGCGGTTCGGATGATCTAAAGCCCTCAACAACGCCTTCACCCATCGACGCCCCAGCAACCCGACCATGCGATCGCGCTTCTCTACTCAGCGACTGAGGATTCCCAAAGCTAGCGCCGAGCACCTGTGGTTTTTGTCGTGATGCAAGCCCCTGTATCGCATGGCCCCTTCGTCTAGCGGTCAGGACGCGGCCCTCTCACGGCTGAAACACGGGTTCGATTCCCGTAGGGGTCACCATCTCTCGCAATCGGCTGACGCGGCGCCGGCAGGGCTGGCGCTGGGCCCGGCGCGCAGCTAGGGCGCGCACGCGATGGAGCCGCGCCGCCCCCTCCCCTGGTCCGGTATCGCGCTTGCCGCGATCGGCGCCGTCGGGATGCTCGTTCTCGGGGTGCAGCTCTGGCTAGCGTTCGCTATCTTGCTGCTCTGGCTCGGTTCGCTGTGGCTGGCCAATGCCGAGCCGCCGGCAGTGGCGCCGAAGCGCGCCAATGGCGGTTTCACCCGCGATTCGATGGCCGAGCTGATCGAGCATTCGGGGATCCCGCTGTTGCTCACCGAGAACAGCCGCATCGCGATCGCCAACCATGCCGCGCGCGAGGTGCTCGGCGGGCACATCGTCGGGCAAGACGTGCGGGTGGCATTGCGCCACCCCGACGCGCTGGCGCTGGCCGAAAGCGAACAGGCCGCGGTGGCCAACGTCAGGGGGCTGGCGCGGCGGCACGACAACTGGCGGATCAGCCGTCAACCGCTCGGCGACGGTCTCGCGGTGATCGAGCTGATCAACCGCACCGCGGAAGCCGACATCAGCCGGTCGCACACCGACTTCGTCGCCAATGCCAGCCACGAGCTGCGCACCCCGCTCGCCTCGATCATCGGCTATGCCGAGACCCTGGCGGAGGAAAACGGCGCCGGCGATCCCGCGACCCGGGCGAAGTTCCTTGACACCATCCTGCGCGAATCGAAGCGGCTGAAGGGGCTGGTCGACGATCTCATGTCGTTGTCGCGGATCGAGGCCGAGAAGCACGACCAGCCGGCCACCGAGGTTTCGCTGGCGCCGCTGGTCGAACGGGCCGCGCGCGATGCCGCCGGGCCCCAACGAGTGAGCCGTCTGGAACTGGACCTCGCCGACGGCATCGTCGTGCGGGGGGACGGGCAGCAGCTCGAGCAACTGGTCCGCAACCTCGTCGACAACGCGCTGAAGTACGGCGCGGAGGGCGCCCCCGTCAGCGTGTCGCTGGCGCCCGGGCAAGGCAACGCGCGGCTGACGGTGGCCGACCGGGGGGAAGGCATCGCCGCCGAGCACCTGCCGCACCTCACTCGGCGGTTCTACCGCACCGATCCGGGCCGCAGCCGCGCTTCGGGCGGGACCGGGCTCGGGCTGGCGATCGTCAAGCACATCGTCGAGCGGCACCGCGGCCGGCTCGACATCGCCAGCAAACAGGGTCAGGGGACAACCGTGACGGTGCGCTTGCCTTCGGTCGCTCGCGGTGAAAGCGCGCCGTCATGAGATTGTCATACGCAACCCGCATGCGCGCAGTGGCCGGCGACCTCGCGGCCCTCACCGCCCGAGCCTCCCTGCCCTGATGTCGCTTTCGCTGCTGCTCCTGTTGACGATAGGTCTCGCGCTGGCCGGATGGCTCGCGGGGCGCGCCCGCGCGTGGAACTTCCGCACCAGGTCAGGGGGCGCGCGGCTCGCCTCGCTGCCGAGCTACCACGGGTGGTACGTCGCCCTGTGGGTGGCGGTGCCGCTGCTCGTGTTCGTGGCGCTGTGGACCGCGATCGCGCCGGCACTGGTCCAGCAGGCCGTGCTGGCCGATCCGGCGGCGGCGAAGCTCCCGGCGATGGATTTTCAGCGCAACGCGATCTTGTCGCAAGCCTACGCGGTCGCCACCGGGGCCGCGGCAACCGCCGGGCACCCCGATGCCGCGGCCCTGATCGAGCCGTTTCGCGCCGCGCTCGCGCGCTATCGCCTGATCGGCATCCTCGCCACGATCGGCATCGCATTCGCCGCGGGCGCCTGGGCTTTCCTGCGCCTCAAGCCCGGCTTCGGCGCGCGGACGCGGGTCGAGCGGATCGTGCTGGCGATCCTGCTGATCGCCTCGCTGGTGGCGATCCTCACCACCCTCGGCATTCTCGCCAGCCTGGTGTTCGAGACGGTGCGCTTCTTCGGCATGATCTCGCCGGTCGACTTCCTGTTCGGCACCCACTGGGCGCCCGACCCGATGGTCGCCGCCGCCAGCGCCGACGGCTCGCGCTACGGCGCGATTCCCTTGTTCTGGGGGACGATCTTCATCGGCGCGATCATCGCGATGATCGTCGCCATCCCGCTCGGGCTGATGAGCGCGATCTACCTCACCCAGTACGCCGGCGCGCGCTGGCGCCGATGGCTGAAGCCCGCGCTCGAGATCCTCGCCGGGGTGCCGACCGTGGTGTACGGATATTTCGCCGCGCTCACGGTGGCCCCGGCCATCCGCGATCTCGCGCAAGCCGTCGGCATCGCCAGCGCGAGCTCGGAAAGCGCGCTCGCCGCCGGGCTGGTGATGGGCGTGATGATCATCCCGTTCGTCTCTTCGATGGCGGACGACAGCATCGCCGCGGTCCCGCAAGCGATGCGCGACGGGAGCCTGGCGATGGGCGCGACCAAGTCCGAGACGATCCGCCGCGTGCTGATCCCCGCGGCGCTGCCGGGCATCGTCGCGGGCGTCATGCTGGCGGTCAGCCGCGCGATCGGCGAGACCATGATCGTCGTCATGGCAGCCTCCACGGCAGCCAACCTCACCGCCAACCCGCTCGAGGCGATGACCACGGTGACGGTCCAGATCGTCGCCATGCTGACCGGCGAAGGCAGCTTCGACCACCCGGCGACGCTAAGCGCCTTTGCACTCGGGTTCGTCCTGTTCCTCGTTACCCTGGCGCTCAACTTCATCGCGCTGAGGGTCGTGCGCCGGTTCCGAGAAGCCTATGAGTGAACTCGTCGCCCCCACCCGCACGCCGGCGTTCGAGCGGCGCCTGCGCCGGCGCTACGCCGCGGAGAAGCGCTTCAAGGCGCTGGGCCTCGCCGCCATCCTGACGTCGGTGGCGGTGCTGCTGTTCCTGCTGACGACGATGATCGCCAACGGTATCGGCGGGTTTCAGCGGGCCGAAGTCGAGGTGCCGATCGATTTCACCGAAGCAGGCCTGGCGCTCGATCCCTCGGTCACCGACCGGGAAGAGGCGATGCGGCGGCTGCAAGGCCAGGGCCTGCCCGAGGTGGTGCAGTTCTTCGCCGGGCGCGCGCTCGGCGAGGCGGCGGCGGCGGAAATCTCCTCGGAGGCGTGGCGGGAGGTCGGCAATGCGCTGCTCGACGAGCCCGCGATGGTGCAGCGAACCGAGACCTTCGCGCTTCCGGCAGGGGCGGGCCTGTCGGCCGCGCTCGCCGGCGAAGGCAGCGCGGAAGACCGCGCGCTCGCCGCCCGGCTCGCGCGCGAGGGCAAGCTCGAGCGGAATTTCGACCCCGGCTTTCTCGCCCGCTCGGACGCCACCGATCCCCAGGCGGTCGGCATCTGGGGCGCGCTCAAGGGCTCGATGCTGACGATGCTCGTCACCCTCCTGCTCGCGTTCCCGATCGGGGTGATGGCCGCGCTCTATCTCGAGGAATATGCGCCGCGGAACCGCTGGACCGACCTCATCGAAGTGTCGATCAACAACCTCGCCGCGGTGCCGTCGATCATCTTCGGGCTGCTCGGGCTGGCGGTGTTCCTGTGGATCTTTCCCGACATGCGCTCGGCCCCGCTGATCGGCGGGATGACCCTCGCGCTGATGACGATGCCGGTGATCGTGATCGCCGGGCGCAATGCGATCAAGGCGGTGCCGCCGAGCATTCGCGACGGCGCGCTGGCGGTCGGCGCCTCGCCGGTACAGGTGGTGTTCCATCACGTGCTGCCGCTAGCGCTGCCCGGGATCCTCACCGGCACGATCATCGGCATGGCGCGCGCGCTGGGGGAGACCGCGCCGCTGCTGATGATCGGCATGCGCGCGTTCGTCGCCACCCCGCCCGACGGGTTCACCTCGCCCGCCACCGTGCTGCCGGTGCAGATCTTCCTGTGGTCCGACGAAATCGACCGCGGGTTCGTCGAGCGCACCAGCGCGGCGATTATCGTGCTACTATTGTTCCTGCTCGTGATGAACGGGCTGGCGATCTACCTGCGCAACAAGTTCGAGAAGACCTGGTGACCGTAGTCCATCCCAACCTCGACGTGACCGACCCGACGATGCGCGCGCGCGACGTGTCGGTCTATTACGGGAGCAAGAAGGCGATCGACGACGTTTCGATCGACATCCCTTCCGCTTACGTGACCGCGTTCATCGGCCCCTCGGGCTGCGGCAAGTCGACCTTCCTGCGCGCGCTCAACCGGATGAACGACACCATCCCCG
>JBGSBH010000128.1:0-6741 GCA_041730635.1 Cypionkella sp. | reverse complement strand
CAGCGGGCCGGCCGGCCCGCCGAACCGGCCGTCACCGGGCGATTCGGAACGGGTCGGCACCGCCGGCAACGGCGAGCCGCTGTACCGCGCGCGGTGGTACCGCGAGCCGACCGACCAGGAACTGCACGGCTACCTGTCGACCGCCGGCGGCCCCGGCTGGGCTCTGATCAACTGCCGCACGGTGCCCGACTTCCGGGTCGAGGATTGCGAGCTGGTCGACGAATATCCGAGCGGCGCGCAGATCGGCCGCGCGGTGCTCGCCGCGGCATGGCAGTTCAGGGTGCGCCCGGCGCAGGTCGGCGGCCGGCCGCTGGTGGGATCGTGGGTGCGCATCCGCATCAGCTACGAACTGAAGCGCCCAGGCTAGCGGGCGGTCAGGGCCAGCGGCCGGTCTTCTGGCAGATGCCCCAATCGTTCGCGGCGATCATCTTGCAGCCGCGGTCGTCGAACCCGCACAGGGAATAGGCGCGCGCGTACATCTTCTTGCAATAGGGTGCCTCGTCCGGGTCGGACGTCGCTTGCGGCTTGGGCGAAATTGGCGCCGCCGCGGGGCCTGCGCTCTCGGCCGATGCCAATGCCTTGCCGCGTTCGACCAGCGCATCGAGCTCGGCGGCGACCCGCTCCATCGAGCGCACGAGCCGATCGTCGTCGGCGCGCCGCAGCGCGAGCGCGGAAGCGGGATCGAGCGGCGGGATGCCGGTCATGTCCGGAGCCTCGACCTCCTCCGGGTGGCGGCGGTGCAGCTCGGCGAGGTAGTGCGTTACCGCGGCGCGGTTCGCCTCGATGGCCGCGACGAGCGCCGGCAGGTCCATCGCGGCGATCGCTGCCGGCGTGCGCGATCCGATCGGACTTTCCGCCGGCCCCGCCGCCGACCAGCTCGCCATCGCCACCGCTACCGCCAGCAACAGGCCCCTTTTCGAACGATGCATGCGCGCGCCCTCCCGCCCTTCGACTGGCGGCCTAGGGGCCACCGCCGAGTGGGAAAAGGAAGGACGCGACACGGTGCATCAATCGCCGATGTCGGCCCACCACTGTGCATAGGGCGTGTTGCGGGCCATCCGGCGGTTGTAGTCGGGGGCGCCGTCGTTCCACCACACCGGCCCGCGCTCGCCCAGCGCCACTTTCGCTGCCTGCACCCGCGCGCGGGCGGCGGCGATGGCGGCAGCATCGCCCGCCGCGTCGCGGACCGCCCGGCGGGCCGCCATCAGCGCGCGCACCAGCGCGTCGCGCTCGGCCGGGGCAAGGTGCGGATTGCTCTTCCGCCACAGCCGGCCGCGCACGACGATGTAGCGGCCGTCGGGGGTGGTGGGCGGCGCCCCTGCCGGCTTGCTCAGCGGACCGCGGCGATCGGCGGGCGCCCGACGCCGTCGCCCTGCGCCCGGTCGAAGCCCGCTGCCGGCTTCGCCCGCGTTCCGTCCTCGCGCACGCCGAGGTCTTCACGCTGGACGAAGCGCAAGTCCGCCGGGCCCAGCACGCGCCCATCGTGCGCCAGGATCGAGGTCGGGCCGATCGGCAGCCGGTCGAGCGCGTCGACCAGCACCGGATCCTCGACGAACTCGCCGCCGTACTTCTGGCCCCATTGGCGCAGCGCAACCATCGCCGGAAGCAGATCGAAGCCTTTGGCGGTAAGCCGATACTCGATCCGCCGGCGGTCGTCGGCGCACGGCTGGCGGTCGAGGATCCCGTGCTCGACCAGCTTGGCCAGCCGGTTCGACAGGATGTTCCGCGCGATGCCGAGCTCGCTCAGGAATTCCTCGAAATGATGCAGCCCGTTGAAGCTCGCGCGCAGGATCATGAAGCTCCAGCGTTCGCCCATGACCTCGAGCGCCTCGGGCAAGCCGCAAGCGGTCAGTTCCTTCAACGGTTCGCGCAATTTGCCCATCGGCCTTCCTCCTCCGCGCTTACCGTAACGCGATCCGCGCACCGCTGACACAGGAAACTAGGTTTCTACTTGCAACCTAAACGGGGATCGGTTAGGTAGCGATTCGCAACCAGTATCGTTTTGAAACCCGGTTGCCCAGACCAAAAGGAAGTTCCGCGATGACTCTCTCCCTCCCCTCTTCGGCCAAGCCCGCCGCTGCCCTCGTCGCGCTGGCGTGGACCGCGCTCACTTTCGGAACCGCCGTGGCCCCCGGCCCGGTGCAGGCTGCCGAAGGCCCGTACTACCGCGCCGAGCTGGCGAGCCCGGTATCGCCGACCAAGTCGATCGTCAGCGGCACCGTGTTCAACTGCAACGGCACCGGCTGCGCGGCCGGCAAGGCGACCAGCCGCCCGGCGATCGTCTGCGCCCGCCTGGTCCGCCAGGTCGGCCCGGTGGCGCGCTTCACCGCCAACGGCAAGGACTTCGCGGCCGACGAGCTCGCCCGCTGCAACGGCAAGTAAGTTCGCATACCACCCGGTCCTCTCCATCCCCAGGTGGTCCCTTGCGGGCCCTCGGCCACCCGGCCGGGGGCCCTTTTTTTCGCATGCCCGGCTGAATGCAAAAAAGCCCCCGCGGCGGCGGGGGCTCCTGCCTGGCCGATCGTCCGCGCGGCGGCGCGGCGCGGCGTCAGCCCTGGCGGGCCTTGAACCGGCGGTTGGTCTTGTTGATCACGTAAGTCCGTCCGCGGCGGCGGATCACGCGGTTGTCGCGATGGCGGTCCTTCAGGGACTTGAGGCTGTTGCGAATCTTCATGACCGTTGACCTGAAAAAGATCGGCACCGAAGCTGCGCGCCCCGATGCCGCAAGAAAACACGCCGCGCCCCTAGTCGCCCGGCAGCCGCGCGTCAAGCCGCGCCCGGCTCGCTTCGCCCGCGGATCGCGGTGAGCTTCTCTTCCCAGGCAAGCGCGTGCCGGACGATCGTATCGAGATCGTCGTACGCCGGGCGCCACGGCAGCGTCGCCATGATCCGTGCGTTGTCCGACACCAGCAGGCCCGGGTCGCCGGCGCGCCGCGGCTCGAGCCGCCGCTCAACCGGCCGCCCGGTCACCCGGTCCACCGCGTCGAGCACCTCGAGCACCGAGAAACCGCGCCCGTAGCCGCAGTTCATCTGCAGCGACCGGTCGGGTTCGGCAACCAGCGCCTCGAGCGCGTGCACATGCGCCGCGGCGAGGTCCGACACGTGAATGTAGTCGCGCACGCCGGTGCCGTCGGGCGTGTCGTAGTCGGTGCCGAACACCGCCACATGGTCGCGCTTGCCGAGCACCGCCTCGACCGCGACCTTGATGAGATGCGTCGCGCCGGCGGTCGACTGCCCGCTGCGCCCCTGAGGGTCGGCCCCGGCGACGTTGAAATAGCGCAGCGCGCAATAGTTCAGCGGGTGCGCGAACGCCGTGTCGGCGAGCATGCGCTCGGTCATCAGCTTCGACCAGCCGTAAGGGTTGATCGGCACCTGCGGCGAATCCTCGGTCACCCGCTCGGTTTCGGGAATGCCGTAGGTGGCAGCGGTGCTCGAAAAGATGAAATGCGGCACCCCGGCCGCGACCGCGGCGGCGATCAGCGTGCGGCTCTTGGCCGTGTTGTTGTGATAGTACTTGAGCGGATTCTCGACCGATTCCGGGACCACGATCGAGCCGGCGAAGTGCATCACCGCGCGCGTGCCCTGCTCGGCGAAGATGCGCGCGAGCAGCGCGGAGTCCTCGATGTCGCCTTCGTAGAACGGCACCCCCTCCGGCACCGCGAAGCGGAAACCGGTCACGAGGTTGTCGATCACCGCGACCGGGTAGCCGGCATCCTGCAGCGCGAGGACCGCATGGCTGCCGATATAGCCCGCCCCTCCGGTGACGAGGACGGGACAGGCGGAGCGATCGTGGGATGGGGTCATGCGCGCCCGATAGGCGAGCGGTGCGCGCCGCGCCATATCCGATGTCAGCGAAGCGCCGGCGTTCATCGGCCGGCCATGGCCGCGGCCCTATCGCCCGCATATCTCACGCAAGTTTCGTTTCGGGTATGACCGCATGACCAAGCTCACCGTGCCGCTCCTCGCGCTGGCTGCGCTCGCGCTGGCCGCTCCGCCGGCAGCGGCGAGCGAGGTCGCGGTGACCCGCTTCCACACTGCGGACTCGCTGGCCGGGGCGGCACCCGGCCCGATCGCCGTGCGCGCCGGCGCGGGGCTCGTAGCGGGCACGCTCGAAGCGCAGGTCTGGCTCGATGCGGTGGCGGCCGCGCTCACCCGCCAGGGGTTCACCGTGGTGCCGACCGCGGCGCGGGTGGCGGAAGTCAGCCTCGAACAGCAGCGCCTCGAGCGGCGCCGCGGCCGCGGCGGCAGCGGGGTCAGCGTCGGGGTCGGGGTCGGCTCGGGCGGCGGCTGGTACGGCCGGCGGTCGGGGGTGGACCTCGGGGTCGGCGTGGGCTTCGGTTTTGGCGGGGGCGCGGCGGACGCGCTCGACACCCGGCTGGCGGTCGCGATTGAGGATGCCGCCGGCCGGCGCGCGTGGGAAGGCCGCGCCGAAGCCGCACCGCGCGCGGGCTCGAAGGAAGCCCAGGCAAGGCCGCTCGCGGCCGAGATGGCCGGCCGGCTGTTCTCCGGCTTCCCAGGCGAATCGGGAGCGACTATCGGGGCGCGATGAACCCCGCCCCCGGCAATGCCCCCATCCGCATCGACGCGCAGTTCGACAGCGGCAACATCGAAGTGCTCGAGGTCGCCGGCGACACCGCGCGCCTGGCGATCCCGGCCGACCACCTCAGCGAATTCCGCCAGTGGTTCCATTTCCGCGTGACCGGCGCGGCGGGCCGCGCGCTCGAGCTTCGGATCGTCAACCTCGCCACCTCCGCCTATCCCGACGGCTGGCCCGGCTACCGCGCCTGCGTGTCGGAGGACCGGGTGTTCTGGGGCCGCGCCGACACCGGCTACGACAAGGATGCCGAGGGCGGCACGCTGACGATCCGCTACACCCCGGCGAGCGACGTCGTCTGGTTCGCCTACTTCGCGCCGTACTCGATGGAGCGGCACCACGATCTCGTCGCCGAAGCTGCGGCGAGCGAAGGCGTCCGCCACCGCCATCTCGGCCTGACGCTCGATGGGCAGCCGCTCGATTGTCTCGAGCTGGGCGAAGGCCCGACCCAGGTCTGGCTCTACGCCCGCCAGCATCCGGGCGAATCGATGGCCGAATGGTGGATGGAAGGGGCGCTCGAGTGCCTGACCGATCCGGCCGACCCGGTCGCCCGCCGCCTGCGCCAGCGGTGCACCTTCCATGTCGTGCCCAACGCGAACCCCGACGGCAGCCGCCGCGGGCACCTGCGCACCAACGCCGCCGGCACCAACCTCAACCGCGAATGGCACGAGCCGAGCGCCGACAAGTCGCCCGAGGTGCTCGCGATCCGCAACGCGATGGATGCAACCGGGGTCGATTTCGCGATGGACGTCCACGGCGACGAGGCGATCCCCGCGGTGTTCCTCGCCGGGTTCGAGGGCATCCCCTCGTGGACCGACGCGCTCGGCGAGAAGTTCTATCGCTTCGAGCGCATCCTCGCCCGCCGCACGCCCGATTTCCAGACCGCCAAGGGCTATACCAAGTCGGCGCCGGGCACCGCCAACCTGTCGATGAGCACCAACCAGCTCGCCGAGCGCTTCGGCGCCTGCGCGATGACGCTCGAGATGCCGTTCAAGGACAACGACGACCTGCCCGACCCGGTCCAGGGGTGGAGCCCCGAGCGCTCCAAGCTGCTCGCGCGCGACTGCCTCGCGAGCCTGCTCGAATGGCTAGACGAGGCTGGCGGGGCCGAAGGCGTCGGGCAGTAGCGCCGACAGCGGGGTGGGGCGCACCTCGCCAGGTCCGACGCACAGCACTTCGGGGTCGGTGCCACCGAGCTGGGCGAGCTCGTTCAGTACCTGGCGGCAGCGGCCGCACGGGGTGATCGGCTCGGCGCCGGGGCCGGTCACGGCGACGCGCACCAGCCCGCCGCGCAGCCCTTCGGCCATCGCCTTCGCCGCCGCGACCGTCTCGGCACACAGCGCGAGGCCGTAGCTGGCGTTCTCGACATTGGTCCCGGTGACCACGCGGCCATCCGCGAACAGCAGCGCCGCGCCGACGGGAAACCGCGAGTACGGCGAATAGGAATGCCCGGCCGCGGCGCGGGCGGCGGCGATGAGGTCGTCGTCGGTCATGCGTCCGCATACAAACCTCGGGCGCGCGTGGCGAGCGATCTGGAGATGGATTGCTTCGCTCCGCTCGCAATGACGAGCCACTCATATCGTCTTTGCGAGGAGCCGCAGGCGACGAAGCAATCCATCGCCCGCCCGCTCGCTAGCGCCGCATCACCACCCAGCGCAGCGGACCCTCGGCCGCCTCGCTCGCCAGCGCCTCGTTGGCGGTCCACATCAGCCACGGCCGGCCGGCATACGTCGGCTCGCGCCAGGTCCCCACTACCCACAAGTTGCGCTCGATCCGGTTGGCGAGCCCGTAGCGTTCCTCGAAATCCGCCGAGACCTGCAGGATCACCGGCTTGCCGGCGTGCGCCTCGACCTGATTGATCAGCGTCATCAGCTCGCTCTCGACCTCGGCCTCGCCGACGGCCGTCGGGCACGCGTCGGCAGTGCGGTCGAGCGCGATCGCCGGCGGCAGCAGAGTGCGCCCGCGCGGCACCAGCACGACGAAGTTGGCCGATTGCCGATCGGCGGTCACGCACGGGTCGAACCGGTGCACCGCGCCGACTTCGAGCCCCGCCTCGCGCGCGGCGCCGAGGTTGGCGGCGAACGCCGATCGGCAATCGGCCAACTTCGTCGTGCTGGTGCCGCGCGGGCGCACTCTGCTGCCGACGG
>JBGSBH010000127.1:0-6902 GCA_041730635.1 Cypionkella sp. | reverse complement strand
CGCCGCGGCACCGCGACAGGCCACCATTGACACCCTGCTCGTCGATATCCGCGATGACGTGACGTCCGATGTCGCAAGCGTCTGGATCAGCGAGACGACACTTGGCGGCGCTGGGGTCCTCGAAGCCTTTGCCGACCGCTTTGCCTCCGAACCGCGCCTGTTCTTCTCGGCGCTCAACGCGGCGCTTGCGCCCAGCGACTTGGAGTTGGTCGATGGCAGCTTGCGTGAGATCCTGACCCTCGCGATCGCCGATGCCGAGGTCAACGAACAGATTACGCGACTGCGTGCGACGAACTCCCACGGTGAGCGCGCGATCCTGTGGCGGACGCTCTCACACACGCTCGCGCAGCGCGGTGGAATCGATCTGAGCCATGCGCTGTCGGTTTCGCTCAACAACCGTTTGCTGCGCGCCGGCTCGGGTCCCCAACTCGATCGGTTGCTGCTCGACCTGCAAACGCATTGGAATGCGACGCAGGACCGATTCGGCATTGCCATCGGCTTGCGCGAATATGCCTATATCGCGAGCCGCGACGCCACCCTTTCGAGCGCCGTTCGAGCGTTCCTCGCGGCGACATTGCCGGCGGCCGCCATAGCGCATGTAACGGTCCTGTCGGCGATCACGAGCTTGCTCTGGCCGCGCGCGAATGAAGTGCGCCAGCGCGTCCTGCAGTCCTATCATCCGTTCCGCCAGACGCGTTCGACCGATCCCGCTGTCGTCCGCAATCTGCTGCTCAGCCGGGCAATCGCGACGATCGCCTTCAACGATCCCGGTTGGGAGGCCCTGCTAGCAACCGCGTTTGAAGCCCAGGGTACGGCACGGCTCGTTGTCGATGCGGGCGAGGCCCGGCTGTTCCGCGCCGCCCTCGTTCGCCTCTCGGCGACACCTGTCAGCGTCGGTGTGCTTCAGTTCTTCCCCGCCATCGAGCGGGTCGAACGCGCCGATGGCAGAATCCTCGCGACGCTGACCCTGAGGGAGCAGGTCTGATGCTCTATCCGTCACGCGATCTCCATGGTCCGGCACAGTCGCGGGCAGTCCGCGACCTGTTTCAAAGCCTGTTCATCGCCGAACTCATCCATCCCAGCCCGAAGCTGTGGCTGTTCTTCGCCTGGATTAGCGATGTCGAGATTATCGACAATTCTGCGCGCGAGTTCGCAGCGCTCGAGCCGGATTGGCCGGCGGCGCCCATCCGCTTGTCGCAAGTGCTCCGCGCCTTACTCGCCCGCGGCGTCGAACTTCGGCTGGTGATCCGCGCCGACGGCCACAATGACTATTTCATCGCTCGCCTTCAGACGCTCAAGGCGCGCTACGGCGATCAGATCAAATGGACCGTGGAGACGAGTTTCCACGCCAAGGGCCTGCTCGGTGCCGACTACTTCTTGAGCGGTTCGATGAACCTCACGCTCAACGGCATTTCGATCAACGGCGAACATCTCGTACTGCGGACAGACCCGGCGGCGGTCGCCGAGCAATCGATCGAGCTTGAATCGCGCTGGGAAAGCCAGATGGCATGATCGGCCCGAACCTCGATGCGGCGCGGGCCGTGCTGGCAGATCTCGTTGCGCTCCAGCCATGCGCGAGCGCGAGCAATGAAATCGCCGCGTTGTGCGCGGATGTGACCCAATCGGTGATCTCCCGGACATTCCCCGGTGCGCTCGTTCCTGTCATCGACAGTGCCGGATCGATGCAGATCGATGTTGCAGCGCCGACCATGTCCGACTGGCGGCGGCTTAAGCCCGTCCTGCTGGCGTTCGCCGGACCGACGCTTACCGGGTTCGACGGCGTGCCAGAGCCGTTCGCCCCTATCGATCCGATCGGTGCCCGCCTCCAACTCGCCGCGCCCGCTGTCACCGCGATCATGCGCTTGCCGGCCGACGATCGCGCGCGCGTTGCGGCCTTGCGCGCTGTCCTGCGCGCGCGCGACACGTTTGCGCGCGCGCCCGAACTGCAGCGCTCGGCCCCAGTCCCAACCTCTTGGCTGCTGGCGCGGTTCCAGGATTATCTGAATGTCGGGCGCCGCGATGCAGCCACCGGCATTCTCGACCGCCTCCGCAGCGAACTTCGCCTCGACGCGCTCAACGTCAAATTTCTCGAGGTCCAACTGCTTGCGGCCTTTGATGATTGGGCGTCCATCGTCGCGCTTCCCGAATTTGCAGGCCTATGCGTCGCGCGGAGAACCCCCACCGTAACCGCTATCCTCCTGGAAGCGTTGTATCGAACCCATATTGCTGGACCGTTCGACGCCGAGAATGTGGCCGGCACGCGCGCTGCGTTCGAGGGTTCGGCCCAGTCCTTCGTGCAGTCGATGCTTATCACCGCTGCACCGCCAGGGTTGAGGGTAGGTGGATGGCGGCTCCTCGGTCTGGAAGCACTCTCAGACCCTGGACGCCAGGACCTGCGCGCCATCCTTGCCGACCGGGCGCAGGACCTGGGCTGGATCGCAGAACTGCTGCCGGCGCAGGCGCCGCTCGCGCCTCAAGAGATCGAGGTTGCGCCGCCGATCGATGCCGCGCGTGAAGCGCTGGTACAGGCCGATGCGGTCGACAGCATCGACCTCCTTGCTGACGCAATGGCAGCGATGGCGCGCCTCAGTCCCGATGAACTGGCCTTGCTGCGCGAGACCATGCCGTTCCGGCCGATCGTGCAGGCGACTGATGAACTGACGAATATTGCGCCGCCGAAATCCTGGATCGCCTGGCTCGATCGCGCCGCAGATCCGGCCTTCGCTAACGCACTTGATATCGCACGGCGGGGGAAGGATGAGTGGGAGATCGGTGCATCGGCGTGCGATCCGGTCGCGGTAGGTGCCTTCGTCGCAGCGCTCGAAAGGGCCCAAGGCGACGAGATTGCCGCTGATCGCACTACCCAGGCCTTACCCTATCTGGTCGCCTGGCTGCAGAGGGACGACGAATTCCCGAGGGCTGCTCTGTCGCCGATCTATGGTGGGCTATTGACCCTCTTTGCGCTCGGGAGTGCGCGCGGAGCAACTATCTACGAGTCGAGCCAAGTGTTGGTTGAAGGGCTGCTGGCCTCGGGGCTTGACCAAAAGGCCTATCGCGACCTGATTGCCGATATCGACGAGATTGCCGGTGAGGGCTTTGGCGTTGATATGGTCTATTGGGTTCTGGAGCTTGTTGAGAGCTTCATGAACGCCGCCACACCCGATGCGAGCGCCCGCGAGACGTTCCTCCATCGCATTCTTGCCCGCATCGTTCCAATATATGGCCGACTTACCCGCATTCAGCGGATCGCGGTCAGATTGTTGTCGAGCGAGCTCGGCTGGTCGCCGCCGGGAACGCCGGTAACCGATGTCGAGCCCGCAGATGATGGCTTGGCTAGCCGCCTGGCTGGCTTGCGCATTGCTATCTATTCGCTGACCGAATCTTCAAGCCGGCAAGCAAAAACTGTGCTGGAGGAGATCTCGCCAACTGTCACGGTCGACACAAATGCCGATCACAGTGGTAGCCCTCGGCTGCGCGCACTAGCGGAGAATTCCGATCTCTTCGTGATGACCTGGTTATCGGCAAAGCACGCAGCTACGGATTTCATACGTGAGCATCGCGGCAGTAGAACATTGCTCTATTCGCAAGGGAAGGGATTCTCGAGCATAGTACGAGCTATTGAGGCCCATCTGTTAAAAAAGGCATGATAATTGAAGTCGAACTTGTCAGGTATAGCGCTCACTGGAACGGCAGCTTCTCCAGATCCGAAGCCTAAACCTGCCGGACTGCGATCGGCCCAATAACTGCCGCCACCTTACCGAGAACGGCGCCCTTGGATTGCGTCGAGATAGGACCGTACCCTCTCCTCCGTCTTTCGCCTCGGATGGCGCCCTGAGCGCAGATCATCGACAAAGCGCGGATCGCCAACCACCGTTCTCCCGAACGTGCTCGGGCGCACCTTGGCCCTCGCCAGATAGCTCTCGACCTGCTCCAGAAGCTCCATCGCTCGACTCGCATCGCTCTTGTGTTCTTTTTATGTTCCTACTAGGAAGGCATCCTAGAATCTAGGATCGGATTTCCTAGACGCACCCCAACGGGACCGGAGCGATGGACGAAGCACGCAAAACCCTGGACGAGCTGATTCAGCAACGAGGATACAATTACTCCTCAATTTCCCGCCTCCTCGGGCGCAACGCGGCCTACATCCAGCAGTATATCCGTCGTGGAAGTCCGCGGAGCCTCGACGAGCAGGACCGTTCGGTCCTCGCCCGCTTCTTCGGGGTCGATGAGAAGGTGCTTGGCGCCCCTGACCGCCGCTCCGGACCGGTCGTGGAGCTCGTCCATGTTCCAGTGTTGAGTGTCGAAGCTTCGGCCGGCCATGGCGCGCTGGCCGAAATGGAATCCAAATGCTCCCAGTTCGGCTTCGATGAGAAATGGCTCCGCCGGCTGACCGCAAGCAAGGCATCGAGCCTTTCGATCATCGGCGTACACGGAGACTCGATGGAGCCGACCCTCCATGATGGGGACGAAGTCATGGTTGACCTCGGCGACGGCCAATCGCGGCTACGCGACGGCATCTATGTCCTGCGCATGGACGATGCGCTCAACGTGAAGCGGATCGCGATCGAGCCGCAGGGCCGCAGGATTTCCGTGGTGAGCGACAACCCGGCCTATCCAAGCTGGCGCGGCCTCGAGCGCCGCAGCATCAACATTGTCGGACGGGTGCTTTGGTTCGGCCGCGCCCTGCAGTAGTCCCTCAGGAATATGCTGATCTTCCTTGCCGCATCGATCGTCGCCGCCGGGCAAACTTTCACCTGCACGCCGACCCATGTGTGGGACGGCGATGGCCCGATCTGGTGCGCGGAGGGACCGCATGTTCGCCTTTCCGGGATTGCCGCGCGCGAGATGGACGGCACCTGCCGAACCAACCAGCCGTGCCCGGCCGCATCGTCCATAGGAGCGCGTGACGCGCTCGTTCGCCTGCTCGGCGGCGCCCGCGGGAGCAATTCGACGGGCCATGTTGTCGTTGCTGGCCCCCGACTGACGTGCCGGTCGGAAGGCTCGGCCGGCGGGAACAGGACCGCCGCCTGGTGCCGCCTTCCTACGGGCGCCGATCTATCCTGCGCAATGATCAGCACACACACGGTCTTGCGATGGAATCGCTACTGGAAAGGTGCGGCATGCCAGTGAGCGCCGATCTGCACCTGCGCGGCCGGCTCGAACAAGGGCCGCTGGGTCTCATTCTTCGGGCCGATGGCGGCGGCACCTGGGAGCTCGACGCCGGCCCTCGTGCGCGCCGTCTGGTGGGCCAGCAGGTAGAAGTCGTGGGGCAGCGGGCCGGGTTCAATGCGGTCGCCTGCGAGCAGGTGTGGCTCGCCGGAGGCCCCCGGCCGCGGCAGACCATGATCAGGATCGAACACGTCCTGGCCGGGGGCCTTGCCGCCTACGGCTTCATTGCCTTCCTCATCGGGCTAGCAAGCTACTTCCGCTGATGCTGAGCGAATGGGAGCTCTGGGCCTGCGCCAACCGCGTGCTGCAGAGCCACGGCGAGAACGCTTCGCTCCATGCCGCCGAGCAAATCGAAGCGCTGGCCCAAGCCGGCGATGCCGATGGCGCGCGCGCATGGCGGGCGATCGCCCGACGCATCGCGCAGCTCGGAAGGGTTGGTTCGACGCCAATCCATTGATCGGATCGGGCGAGGCCGTAGCGCCACTAGATCCCGATCTCGAACGGCTTGACGAGCGAGCGGTCGCGCTCTGGCGGCTCGCGCTCGGGTGACGGCGCCCTGCCTTTGGCGTGCCCGCTGGCGGCGGCATTGCGCAGCAGGTCGACTGTCTCGAGCGCCGAGCGCTTCATCCCCGGATTGCGTTCGACCGCCGCCTCCAGCTTGGCCGCATTGTCCACGAAGAGCGTGAGGCCGTCCCTGAGCCGGGTGATCGTCACCAGGAATGTCTGCTGGTTCGACAGGTTGCGCTCGCGGCTGTCCATGATCGCGATTCCGCGATCGGAGGTAAGGCCCTGGGCCATGTGCGCGTTGAGGGCGTAAGCGAGCTCGAGCCGTTGGAGCATCGGATCGTCGCGCGACAGCTGGTGCTCCGCTCCGAGCGAGGTCTTCACGGTCACGTGGCGCTCGTCGATTGCAAAGATGCGGGCCTGGTCGGCATTGAGCAGTCCTCGCTTGTGGTCGGTCTCGGTCCAGCGGATGCGATCACCCGCATAAATGTCCAGCGGGCGCTCTTCGAACAGCCTCAGCGGATCCTGCTCGCCTTGCGGGCGGAGTTGGCCGGGACGGAACTCGAAGCGGCGACCGCGCTCGTTTTCGAGCGTCACCCGTTCGCGCAGGGGTTCCGTGTCGACAACGCGATACTGGCCTTCCAGCAGCCGCTGTCCACGCTGGCGGCGATCGACCTCGACCACCATCCCCGGCGCATAGGTGCGGGCGTAGCGCAGCTCCTCGCGGGTGACATTCACGCGGGAGAGCGCGTCTAACCGCAGGCTTGCAGGTCCAAGCTCTCCATTGGCCCGCAGCCCGGTCTGCACCGCCTCGTTGGCCTGCGCCCGCAGCGCTCGCCCCGACGCATAGATCGATGTCTTCTCGCGTTCCGCAGGGGACAGCGAGAGCCAGGCCGCGGCAGCCTCGATCGCGGCACCGCCGGGCACTTCCACGACACGCGTCCCGAGATGGCGCAGCGCCTCATCGATCTTCCCGCCCTGCGCCGCATACTGGGCGCTACGCAGCGCCTTGTCCCGGGCGCGCACGTTGATGTTCATGACCGCCGTCTCGATGCCGGCCTGCTGCATAA
Organism: Cypionkella sp.; assembly: GCA_041730635.1. GTDB lineage: Bacteria > Pseudomonadota > Alphaproteobacteria > Sphingomonadales > Sphingomonadaceae > Tsuneonella. The sequence continues at coordinate 159 of JBGSBH010000127.1, read as the reverse complement.
CGTCGAACGGCTTGCCTGCATCGACGGCGCCGAGCTGCTTGCGATCACCGATGCTGGCGAAGCGATCCAGCTCGAGAAGGTTGGCGAGCCGGACCAGCTTTTCCTTGTCGGCGTTCCCGACCATCGAGGCCTCGTCGAGCAGGACGACGCTGCCACGGA
>JBGSBH010000126.1:0-6924 GCA_041730635.1 Cypionkella sp. | reverse complement strand
CGGCCGCGAGCGCCGCAGAATTGGCTGCCAGCTCCTTTTCGAGCCGCGCGAGCGCTTCGGCCGCGTCGCGGGTCAGCCGGTCGGCGTCGCCGCGATCCGCTTCGAGCCGTGCCCGCTGCCGCTCGAGATCGGCCAGCCGCTGCTCGGCCGCCTCGAGCTGGCCGGTCAGCGCGGCCATCCGGTGCCCGTGCGCGCTGGCGTCGTCGCGCCGGTCGGCAAGTTCCTCGCGCGCCGCCCCGAGCGCCGCGGCGGCAGCCTGTTGAACCTTTTGTGCATCCTGCAGCGCGGCCTGGGCAGCGGTCACCCGCGCGTCCGCCGCCCTGGCCTCTTCGCGCGCCGCGGCAGCGGCGGCCGCGGCCTCGCGCCAGCCGGCGACCAGCACAAGCCCCGCGGCCACCCGGATCTGCGCCGATAGGGCGGTGTAGCGCTCGGCCTGCCTGGCCTGCCGGCGGAGGGTGGCGATCTGGCTGTCGAGCCCCGCGATCAGGTCCTCGAGCCGGGCGAGATTGGCCTCGGTCTGCCGGAGCTTGCCTTCGGCGTCGCGCCGGCGGACGTGCAGCCCGGCGATCCCCGCGGCTTCCTCCAGCATCATCCGCCGTTCGGCCGGCTTGGCGGCGATCACCTGCGCGATCTTGCCCTGGCTGACCAGCGCGGGGGAATGCGCCCCGGTCGCCGCATCGGCGAACGTCAGCGCGACGTCCTTCGCGCGCACGTCGCGCCCGTTGACGCGGTAGGCGCTGCCCGCGCCGCGCTCGATCCGGCGGAGGACTTCGAGCTCCTCGCCGTCGTCGCCGGTCCCGGCCAGCACGACTTCGGCGAAATCGCGCGGCGGGCGCTGCGCGGTGCCGGCGAAGATCACGTCGTCCATCCCGCCGCTGCGCATCGACTTCGGGCTGTTCTCGCCCATCACCCAGCGGATCGCTTCGAGCAGGTTCGATTTGCCGCAGCCGTTGGGGCCGACGACCCCGGTCAGCCCGGGCTCGATGCGCAAGGTCGCCGGCTCGACGAAGCTCTTGAAACCGCTGAGCTTGAGCCGCCTGATCTGCATCCCGGCGCCGCCCCCCGCGGGCCCCGCGCCTTTACCGCGCGCCGGCGCGCTGGAGCATCGGTTCGAGCGTCGCCCACGTCTGCGTGCCGACGTTCTTGCCGTTGATGAAGAACGTGGGGGTGCCGGTGACGTTCAGCTCTTCAGATTGTTTGTCCGAGACGGCGGCGATTTGCGACGCGGTGTCGGTCTTGGCGAGGCACGCGCGCGCTTGGTCGCGCGAGACGCCGCGCTGGGCGAAGAAGTCGTAGAGACCCGCGGCCTGGGCAATGCCATCGAAGCGCGCGGCGCCTTGCGCCTGGGTGGCGGCCTCGAGCGCGGCCTGGTTGCTCTGGACCTGCGCGAACATGGCTTCGAGATTGCCCCAGCTCTGCTCGGCAAGCGGGTGGAACGCGGCGGGGCCCGCGCAGCGCGCGAGCACCGCGATGGTGAGGTCGATCGGGTCGTGAATCTGGTTGCGCAGTTCGAAGCTCACCTTGCCGCTGTCGACGTATTTGGTGCGGAGCGGCTCGGCCGAGGCTTCGGCGAACTCGGCGCAGTGGCCGCAGGTGTGGCTGGCGTATTCGACTAGCTTGATCGGCGCGTCGGGGTTGCCGATCAGCACCCCGCCTTCGGGGGTCACCGCGGCGACTTCGGACCATACCTGGCCCGCGGGCGCGGGGACCGCGGCGACCGGGGCCGCCTCGGCAATGGTGCCGCCTTCCGCCGGCTCCTCTTCCGAATTGCACGCGGCGAGCGCGAGCGCGGCAGCGAGGGCGAGGGAAGCGTGGCGCAGCATGATCATCCTTTCGGGTAGCGGGGAAGGGTAGCCGAGGGGCAGCGGGGGGTGAAGCGGCGGCCGGCGCTGTCCACAATTATCGCCGGCGCCTCACAGCCGCGCGTCGAGCTGCATGCGCAGCACCGGCCAGGTGGAGGTGCCGGCGAGCACCGCCCCGTCGATCGCGAAGCTGGGAGTGCTGCGCACGCCCCATCTATCGCCATCCGCGGCGGACTGTTCGGCGATCCGGCGGGCGAGCGCCTCGTCCGACAGGCAGCGGTCGAGCGCCGGTCGGTCGTAGCCGCGGCCGAGCATGATGTCGTAGAACTTGAGGTCGCTGGCGATCGCGCGCCGCCGGGCGGGCCCCGGGCCGCTGGTCCAGCGCGCGCGCTGGCCCGCGGTGGCCCGCTGCGTCGCCGGCAGCCACTTGGGCTGGGCCAGCATCAGCGCCGCGTGATTGCGGGGGAACTTCGCGGCCGGGCCGCAGTTGGCGAGCATCGCAGCGGTGAGGTCCACCGGGTCGCGGACGATGTGGCGCACGTCGAGCTGCACTTTGCCGGTTGCGACATAGACGTCGAGCGCGCTCTTGCCCTCTTGCGCGAAGCGGCCGCAATGATCGCAGGTGTAGCTGACGAATTCGGTCAACTTCACCTTGGCCGCCGGATTGCCGATCGCATGGCCGCCGCCCTTGGTGTCGACCACGGTCAGCCAGTTGGGCGCCGCGAGCGCGCCGGCGGCGGCAGCGGCAGCGAGAGCACCGAGGAAAAGGCGGGCAAGCTTCACTTCGTTTCCTCCTGCCCGCCGAGCGCGCGGGCGAGCGATTCGAGCACGGTGCGCAGCTCCGGATCGCCGATGTCGCGCAAGCTGTCGCCCAGCTCGAGCGGGATCGGCCGCAGCGAGGGCGGCGCGGCGGGCCGCGCCTCAGCACGCGGGGGCTGAACCGCGCCTTGCCGCAGCTTGACCCTGGCGACGGCCTTGTAGCCGAAGAAGCGGTTCACCCGCTCGATGAGCTCGGGAACGACATGCTGGATCAGCGGCGCGTGCGCGGGCAGCACCACCAGCTGGAGGATGCCATCGGCCTTTTCGCCGGGCGGGAAGCGGATCGCCTCCGGCGCGCAGACTTTCGCGTGATGCTCGCCGACGATCTCGGGCCAGCGGGTCACCACGCTCGACTGGACGAAGCCGAAGCGGCGAAAGGCGGTGCGCCCGACTTGCGGGGTAAGCTCGGCGATCGATCTGGCCGCGCCGCCGCGCGGACGCTCGTAGTGCCGCGGCTTAGCCGGTTTCGCGTCCCGTTCCATCGCGTGGGCGGCCATGCCATAGGCGCGGCATGAGCGCCAGCGAGGACACCGTCGGAAGCCGGCTGCTCGCATGGTACGATCGGCACGCCCGCGCGCTGCCGTGGCGCAGCCCGTCGGGCGCCGCGCCGCCCGAGCCCTATCGCGTGTGGCTGTCCGAGGTCATGCTGCAGCAGACCACGACCGCAATGGCGGCGCCGTATTATACGAAATTTCTCGCGCGCTGGCCCACCGTCGCGGCGCTGGCGGCCGCGGACGAGGGCGAGGTGATGGCCGCCTGGGCGGGCCTCGGCTACTACTCGCGCGCCCGCAACCTCATCGCCGCGGCGCGCGCGGTGGCGAAACGCGGCAGCTTTCCCGACAGCGAGGCAGGCTTGCGCGCGCTGCCCGGGGTCGGCGCCTACATCGCCGCGGCGGTGGCTGCGATCGCCTTCGGCCGGCGGGCGGTGGTGGTCGACGCCAATGTCGAGCGGGTGGTGGCGCGGCTGTTCGCGGTCGAGGCGCCGTTGCCTTCGGCGCGCAAGACGATCCGCGCGCATGCCGACGCGATCACGCCCGAACAGCGCGCCGGCGACTTCGCGCAAGCGATGATGGATTTGGGGGCGACCGTCTGTACGCCGCGTAGCCCCCGCTGCCTGCTGTGCCCGATCGCGCCGCAGTGCCGCGCACAGGCCCAGGGGCTGCCGGAACGCTATCCGGTCAAGCCCGCGAAAAAGGTCAAGCCGCAGCGCACGGGGACCGCGCTGTGGATCGAGCGCGACGGCGCGGTATGGCTGGTGCGGCGGCCCTCCGCCGGTATGCTCGGCGGGATGCGTGCGCTGCCCGACGACGGCTGGTCCGCGCGGAGCGACGGTACCGGCGCGCCGCCGGGCGAGTGGAAGGATGCCGGGCTGGTGCGCCACGGCTTCACCCACTTCGACCTGGAGCTGTCGGTGAAGACGTCTGCCCAAGGCGAGCCCCAGGGGCCGGGCGAGTGGTGGCCGCTCGAAGGGTTGGCGGACGCGGGGCTGCCGACGGTATTCGCCAAGGCCGCCGCGCGGGCGCGGGCGCTAGAGCACTCCGCCGCCGAGGCTCAGGCGGATGACCGCCACCAGCAGCACGATCAGGCAGAAGTTGCGCCCCGCCTTGCTGGTGGAGGAGAGCTGGCCGGCGATCACGCCGAGCACGATCAGCGGCAACGCCAGCCAGTTGGCCCAGCCGAGGAACGGGATTGTCGCCGGGATGACGATCACCAGCGAGACGAGACCGAGGATGAACGCGATCAGATTGCCCATGTGTCCTATATGGATAGGACACCGCGCTGACGCAAGCGGTGATTGACCCCGCCGGGACCATGCCGCACATCCCGAATTGAAACCGATTCCGGGAGAGGTCGATGGCATTGAGGGACTTCGAGACGCCGCAGATGTCGCGGCGCTCGCTGCTGCGCGCGGGCGCCTGGCTCGGCGCGGGCGCGGCGCTCGGCGGGCTCCCCCGTTTCGCGCGGGCGCAGGACGCGGCGAAGTGGCCGAACGTCGCGCGGCTGATCGAAAGCTACGTGGGCCCGCGCAAGGTGGCGAACGTTGTCGCGGCGCTGGGCTGGGGGCAGAACGCGCCCGAGGTGATCGCCGCGGGCAACCTCGCGATCGGGGTCGATGCGCCCGCCGGGCTCGACAGCCTCTACCGGGTCTATTCGATGACCAAGCCGGTCACCGGCATGGCGGCGATGATGCTGATCGACGACGGCAAGCTGGGGCTCGACCAGCCGATCGCCGAACTGCTGCCCAAGTTTGCCGACATGAAGGTGCAGAAGACCTACGACGGGTCGCTGACCGATCTCGAGCCGGCGGCGCGGCCGATCACCGTGCGCCACCTGCTCACCCATACGGCGGGGATCGGCTACGGCATCATCCAGAAAGGGCCGATCAAGGCCGCGTACGAAGATGCCGGGCTGATCGCCGGCCAGGTCACCAAGATCCCGGCGATCGCCGCGCAGTTCGGCCGCGGCGAGGCCGTGCGCAGCCTGGCGACGTTCGCCGACCGGCTGGCCGAGCTGCCGCTGGTGGTGCAGCCGGGCACCCGCTGGCTCTATTCGATGTCGCTCGACCTGCTCGGGCGGGTGATCGAGGTCGCCTCGGGCCAGGCGTTCGACGCGTTTCTCAAGGAGCGCCTGTTCGACCCGGCGGGGATGACCAGCACCTTCTTCAAGGTGCCGGCGAGCGAGCTCGGGCGGCTGACCACCAACTACGGCGTCGTCGGCGGGGCGCTGATCCCGATCGATCCGGCGAACATGTCGGTCTATGCCGATCCGCCGGCGTTTCCGTTCGGCGGGGCGGGGCTGGTCTCTTCCGCGCGCGATTACGACCGGTTCCTGCGGATGTTGCTGGGCTACGGCAAGATCGACGGCAAGCGGGTGATGGGCGAGCTCGCCGTGCGGGTCGGCACTTCGAACCTGCTGCCCGAGGGCGCGACCACGGCGAACACTTTCGCCGCCGGATCGGGCTTCGGCGCCGGCGGCCGCGTCGGCCTGGGCGAGCAGGCGGGCACGTACGGCTGGGGCGGGGCGGCGGGCACCGTCGGCTTCGTCGACATGCGCCGCGGGCTGCGCGCGACGATGATGACCCAGTACATGCCGTCGGAGACGTACCCGCTGACCGCCGAGTTCACTCGGGCGGTGCTGGCCGACGTGGCGGCGCGGGCGGCGGGCACCGCGGCGGGATGATCGCCTTCGCCGGTTCGCCGCTCGACCGCGCGGACCACTTGCGAACCGACCCAGGCGCGCTCGCCGCGGTGATGGACTGGCGCGCGCGGCTGCTGCGCCTCGACGGCCTTCTGCCGGCCTACGATCCCATTACCGGCGGGCTCGAATGGGGCAGTCTGGGCGAAGCGCCGGAGGATGCGGAGCTCGTGTTCCTCGGGTTGCTGGATGGCAAGGCGTGCTTCGCCGCGGTTCCCGAGCGGGGGGCGGAGGGGCCGGCCTACGCCCAGCCGCAGGTGTGGCAGGCGATGCAGGTGCTCTCGCCCGAGGACCTCGCGCTCTACGGCGGCGCGCGCAGCCTCGTCGACTGGCACGCGCGGCATCGCTTCTGCGCCCGCTGCGGTGGCCGCACCACGCTCGCCAAGGGCGGCTGGCAGCGCGATTGCGGCACCTGCCAGGCGGCGCACTTTCCGCGCACCGACCCGGTCACGATCATGCTGGTCGAGCATGAGGACCGCCTGTTGCTCGGTCGCCAGCCGCGCTTCCCGCCGCGGGTGTTCTCCGCGCTCGCCGGCTTCGTCGAGCCGGGCGAGACGATCGAGGAGGCGGTCGCGCGCGAGGTGTTCGAGGAAGCCGGCGTGCGGGTGGGCGACGTGCGCTATCTCGCCAGCCAGCCGTGGCCGTTTCCGAGCCAGCTGATGATCGGCTGCCATTCGGTCGCCGAGGACGATGCGCTGACGATCGACCGCACCGAGCTCGAGGAAGCCCGCTGGTTCACCCGCGCCGAGCTCCTCGAAGCGCGCGCGGCCGGGCCCGGCGGCAGCAGCGACCTTATTTTCCCCCGCTCGTTCGCGATCGCCCACCACCTCGTCACCTGGTGGCTCGACCGATGAGCGCCGCGCGCGTCTCGATCGACATCTGGTCCGACGTGATGTGCCCGTGGTGCGTGATCGGCTACAAGCACCTCGAGCGCGCGCTCGCCGAGCTCGCCGGCGAAATCGAGGCGGATTGATTGATGGTTGGCATTGTTTAAAACGTCCCTAAACGTTTGGAATTGACAAAAGAAACTTCTCCGCCCCAAAAGCGGAAAAGCCCGCCAGTATAACCGCCTGGCGGGCTGGTGGCAAATTATCTGCCGGTCAGCGCG
>JBGSBH010000125.1:0-7007 GCA_041730635.1 Cypionkella sp. | reverse complement strand
GGCGCCTTGGCGCCGGCGACGGCCTCGCGCGCCGTGGAGGGGAGGACCAGCGGCGAGGCAACGGGAATATCTGCGGTGGGCGGCGAAGCGAGCGAGAAGGGCGAACCCAGGTCCTGGTCTTCCGATGCCGCATCGGCGTCGGGCGCCGCATGGGCGTCCTTGAGCTGGCGCTTGAGCTGCCGAATGAGCGGCGGCGCGCTATCTTCGCCGGGCTTGCGGCGCAGCTCGGCGGCCCAGCGGGGGTTCTCGACCACCGTCCAGGCGACTGCTTCGTCGTGAAGCGTTCCGGCTTCGTCGACGTGCGCCGGAAACACGATCCGAAGCGTCCGCTCGAGGGTGCGGCCGGTGTCGCCCGCCGCAACCCCGGCGCGGGCACGCGCGAGCTGGTGCGGCGCGGCGTCCTCGCCGAGCTCTGCGGTCGCGCGCGCGTCGATCACGTGGCTGGGCGCGCAGTCGCCCTGGGGCGCGCGGCAGGTGAAGTCGCCGCGCACGTTGGTGCCGAAAGTCGTGCAGCCGCCGAGCGCCGCGGCAAGACCGGCGCAGAGAATGAGGTGCTTGGAAGAGGACATGGGAATCATCCTTTGCGGGTCTGGCGGGGAGCGGCGCGGAGGAATTCGCGCAGGGTGGTTGCGGGCCGGTAGCCTTCGAGCACGGCGCCATCGGACGGCCGGACGATGACCGGCGTGCCGCCGAACCCGTGCGCCTTTGCGAAGGCCTCATTGGCGTCGAGTCCGCTCGTGTCGCACGGCTTGGGATTGGCGAGCGCGAGCCCCGAATAGGCCATGCGCAGCGAGATCTCCGGGCGCGGCGAACACAGCACCCGCTCGGCATCGCGGCGGCTCTCGGCGCCGAAGATCGAGATCGGCCGTTCCTCGACGCGCGCGCCGATCGCCTTCAGTTCGTCCTCGAGCTTCTTGCAGTAGCTGCAATGGAGATCGGAGAAGACCACCACCTTCGGCCCGTCCGCCGGACCCCACGTGATCGCGCCGTTGGCCGGCAGGCCGGCGAGCGAAACCCGGGCCGGCACGCTCTGCCGCTGCTGCCTCGGCTCCTCCTGCTGGGCATCGCGGCGTGCGGCCCCGGCGGGGAGGAGGTCGGGATTGAGCGCGAGCAGGCGCGCGGCGGTCAGGTCCTGGCGCGCTTCCATGTCGTAGACGCGGCCGATCACCAGATACTTGGCGGCCCGGTCGACATAGAAGAGCGTGCTCTTGGAGGCGACTTCGCACAGGCCGCCGAGCCCCGAGCAATCGATCGCATCGATCGGCGTCTTGGGAAGGCGGAGCTTGAGCGCGGCGCGTACCTCGGCGGTGTCGGGAGCGGCGGCCGGCGCGGCGAGGCTGGCGACCCCCCACCCGGTGGCGGCGGACACGGCGACGATCACGGCCAGCCCTGCGGCCGGGCGCAGCCAGCGTGACGCCGGCGACTTGGGAGCTTCGATCATTGGGAATTCCTCACGTAGACGCCGTCGAGGAACACGATCTCGACATCGATGCCGGTCGGCATCTCGACGACGGGTTGATATTGTTCGGCGCGCTCGATCAGATATTTGCTGACCGTATCGGCCGCGTCGGCGGCGCCTTGGCCGAGCCCGCCGCCCAGGATGTCGCCGGGCGAAAGCTTGGCGCGGGTGCCGTCGGGGTTTGTGGTGACGCCGGAGAAGACGCTGTTGGCATTGGCCGAGAAGCCGCGCCCGAAGCCGCCGATGATCCCGGCGAGCAGCGCCTGGCTCACGAGACTGCCCTCGCGGCTCACCACCCGCCCCCGCACGCCGGACTTGCCGGCAAAGCTGATGAAGCCCTTGACCTCGCTCACCGCGACGCGCCCGCCGGGCTGGTCGCAGGTCATGCGGGCGAGCTTCACATAGACCTTCTCCGAGGAGAGGTCGCCGCGCGCCGCGCCATTGACCACGCAGCCCTGGATGCGCGTCGTGAGCACCTTGCCGTTCTGCATGACCGAGCGCGCCGGCCCGGTGATCCTGAGCACGACCGGCAGCGGGTCGGTCTGGCTCGCGACGCCTGCCGAGGCGTCGACGCCGACGATCACCCGGGCCGGGCGTAGGAGTTGGGCGGCAGGTAGTCGGGCGAGTCTTCGACAACCACCGGCGGCGCTTCGGGGCGCGTCGCGCGCAGTCCGGACGCGACTGTCTTGTCCGAGCTGAAGCTCATCAGCTTCACTTCGCCCGGAGACGAAATTGCGCCGTCGCCGCCAGCGGCCGCGGTGCCAGGTTGCGGCGCGGCTGGAGCCCGGCCACGCGCATCGTAGCCGCCTGCCTGCGGTCCATAGGCCGGAGCGGGGGTGGCGGGCGCGGGCGCGGCGGCTTGGGCCGCGAGCCGTGACTTGAGGTCGGCATTCTCGGCCGAGATCGCGTCGATCGCCGCCTGGCCGTCGACCCGCATGGCCTGGTTCTCGGCCTTGAGCGCGGCAAGCTGCGCTTCCACCTCGGTGCGCGGGACCGCGAATTCCTTGAGCGCCTTCTGCTCGCGCGTCACCGCATCGAGCCGGTTGCCGTAGCTCGCGACGAACTCGCGCTGCGAGAGGTCGCGGTTGACCAGGCCGGCCGTGTCGATGGTCTGCGTTGCCTGCGCGTCTTCCGAGGTCTTGCTGTCGTCGCCGCCGAGGATGAACCAACTCCCGCCGACGAGAGCGAGCGCGCCGATGCCGCCAAGCAGCAGTCTCTGCCGCCGCGCAGTGCGGGCGTTGAGCCCGGCGACCTCAGACGGCGAGGCCGGCTCCGCCTGCAGCGGGGTGGTGGTGCTGGTGTCAGTCATGGCTGCTCTCCGCGCCCGCGCCGACCACGAAGGCCGTCGTGCTGGAGCCGGGTTCGAGCGTCGGGCTGACGATCGAGACGGCGAGGGTGTCGCGCGGTGCGAGATCGCGCTCCGCAAGCGAGATGGACTTGCGTCCGCGATTGGTGATCCGGATCACCTTCCCGTCGAGGCTCGCGCCGCGGTACTGACTGAGAAGCTGGACCTCGAGGTCGCCGACCCGCGCGGGGCGGTCGCTCGACTGGCGAACCTCGAAGCCCTCGATCACCCGGTCGTTGGCCATCGCCTGGACAAGCCGGACGACGCTCGTGGCGAGCGGGGTTTCGCTTTCCCAGCTCGCGGCCTTGCTCGTCGCGATCGCAGGGTTGGTGATGAAGACCTGTGCCGCCGGGATCGGCTCGACACGGCAGGCGACCTTGTAGACGTAGCCCTTCTTCGTCGTCGCGAAGAAGCTGATCGACCTGGCGGCATAGGTCTCGGGAACCGAGATGTAGATGTCGCCGCGCAGCGGTTCATTGGTGACGGCGAAGTCGTTGTACGGCGTGCCGGTCGAGATCTTCGACACGCTTGCGAACTGGTCGTCGATGAGCGCGAAGCGGGTGAGTTCGCGCGCCGAGACCGAGCATTCGATGCCCGCGCCGTCGGCAGCCTGCTTGAACTGGTCGGCGGCCTTGGCGGGTCCCGCAGCGAGCGCGAGCAGAGCCGTCGCGCCGAACAGCGCCACGTGCGCGCACCTTCCTTTCGGGTAAGCCATCACTGGGACTCCTTGGATTTGTCCTGGGGTGGCAGCTGGGCGAAGCCGGAGAGCGCGAGGCGCAGCCCCCGGTAGGTCCAGCTGAAGCGGAAGCGGCGCTCGTCGCTCGCGATGACCTGCGCTCCGACAAAGGTCTTGAGCGTGCCCGTGACCTCGGAAGTGAGGCCTTTGGGGTCGACGGTCATCGTGCGGATCACGAAGGCCTGGGTGACGTCGGAGCCGCGCTGTTCCTCGACGATGCGGACGAGCTCCGCCTTGAGGCGCCCGTGGCTTGCCGGATCGGCGAGCTTCAGGATCTCGCCCATCCAATAGTCGAGCCCTTCGGGACTGCGGTTGAGCAGGATGAGCGCGGTGTCGCGGGTGACGAGCTCAAGATAGTCGGCCTCGACGCCGGCGCTGCTCACGGTCAGCTGCTTGGGCAGCGTCGGGAGCAGCACCACTTCCCGGTCGCGGGTGGCGGCAAGGCCGGCGGCGACGGCAAGCGCCACCGCGAGCCCGGCGCTGGTGAGCGCGAACAGGTTGCGCTGCCGCAGCAGCGACTGCTGGCGCTCGTGCGAGATGTCGGCGAACATGGGTGTCTCCCCTCAGCCGGCGAGCAGGCGGCAGTGGGAAGGCGGCGTGCCCTTCAGGCCCAGAAATCCGGCCGGCAGGTACCAATAGGCGGCATGGGTGAGCCAGGAGCTGGCGCGCCCTGCTTTTGCCTTTCGCAACGCGAACCAGGCGCCAAAGGCGACAACAATGCCGATAAAGATATGCTGGCTGAGGATCCCCCAGGTGAAGGGGACGATCATCCCGGCGAACTCGTCGATGGTCCAGAAGCCGATGAGCTCCGGATCGTCGAGCCGACGGGGAATGATGTACCGGTCCGTCATGGCGACGCGCCTTCCCGTGCCCGATCGCTTCAGATGACCGCGGTCACGACCGAAGTGACGATCGGGACACCCGTGCCGACGCCGATGCCGACCCCGACCGGCACCGCGACTTGGCCGAGCGAGAACCGCCCGGACGCGAGGCCGATCAAGCCGCCGGCGAGGCTCATGACGGTGATGATCTTGCCGCCCGACCCCTCGAGGAAATCGGTGAACTTGGTCAGCGCCGGGGTGAACGTCGTGTCGGCGCCGGCGTAGGCGGCACTAGCCGCCAGCGCCGCGATGGCGACGGGGATGGCAATGTTGGCGGCCTTGCCGAGACCGCGTGCGCGAAAGCGCCGGGGGAGAGAAAGAGACTGCATGTGAAGCTCCGCTTCGAGGGGTGAACGCAGCGTCCTTTCGTTCGCTGTGTGTTCCACATGCACCTAGGAAATGGGTGTAGGAAAGACGTGACCGGCCGCAAGCCCTGAAGGTGGACGCATGCGGACACACGGCCGAACCCATAAACGGAGAGTTCGTCCTATCTCAGCGGCTTAGCGAGCGGATACCGATGGAAAGCTCCGACGCACCTGCCGGAATTCGGCGCCGAATCGCCCTCTAGGGTCGGTGAGCCTATAAACGAGATGTTCTCTATGTGTTCTTTTCGTTTTCCTACAACCGGACTCTCGCGATATGCCTGCGACTCGCCCGATCAAACGAGAGGCCAATCATGTATCAATCCACGCCCATCAGTCCGGACGCGAACGAGTCTATCGCGCGCACGCTTGCCCACGCCGTGGAAGGCTCCGGAAAGCCACGCCACCAGATTGCCAGCGATGTCGGGATGCACCGTGAAACATTGCTCAGGGTCTTGCGCGGCGAACGTCCGATCACGCTGGATGAAGCCGCCCGCATCCTCACCGCCTGTGGCGCCTTCCCCCGCGCGACCATCGTCTTGGCGTTGGCGGGGCAGGAGGACCTCGCCTGTGAGTGGATGCGCAGCGAGATGGGCGCGTTCCTCGAAGAATTCTTCAGCGCCTTGCCCGCCCACCTCGAGCGCACGCTCGGCCGAAGGGTCGAGGACGTCCGGCCGCGCTGGGCGAACGGCACCTCGCAGCTCGTCGCGCGGATGCTGGCCAAGCATATCGATGACTTCGTCGGCCGCGACATCGCCATGCCGCTCGGCCGCTAACGCAATCCTTCTCGGAGGGGACCGAGTTTCTAACGACTGGACAAATCAATGGATGTTCTTCCCCGGACCAACAGTGCCGCATCGCCAGCCCTCTGCGCTGGACGGCTTCTCCGCCTGCCCGAGGTCATCGCCCGGGTCGGTCTCAAGCGGTCCGCAATCTACCAGCGCATGAACGACGGCAGGTTTCCGCAATCAAGGTCGCTCGGCCCGAAGTGCACCGTTTGGGTCGAGGCCGAAATAGAGGAGTGGATCCGCGGCGTCGCCGAGCGCACGGTCTAAGCGGGTGCAAGCGCCCGCTTCGGCAAGACGTGGACACTCACCGGCAACGACGGTCCATGCGTGAGCGCCAGGCGGCGATGACGCTTCTGTGGCTAGGCCAGCCCGCACGGCGCCGGCGGACGGTTTTCCGAGCTACAGAATTTGGCTCAGGAAAAGCTTTGTTCGTTCGTGAGTGGGGCGCTCGAAAAACTCGCTCGGCTCGGCGGTTTCGACGATGCGTCCCTCGTCCATGAAAATGACTCGATTGGCGGCTTGTCGGGCGAACCCCATCTCGTGGGTGACCACGAGCATCGTCATGCCATCCTGCGCAAGCGCTAGCATCGTTTCCAGCACCTCCTTCACCATTTCGGGATCCAGTGCCGAAGTTGGCTCGTCGAAGAGCATGATCTGCGGATTCATGCACAGCGACCTGGCGATCGCCACGCGTTGTTGCTGTCCGCCCGAAAGCTGGCCTGGATATTTGTGCGCTTGCTCGGGTATCTTGACCCGCTCAAGATACTCCATGGCGCGAGCCTCTGCGTCAGCCCGGCTCATCTTGAGCACCCACAGGGGGGCCAGCGTGCAGTTTTCCAGAATGGTCAGGTGCGGGAACAGATTGAAACTCTGGAACACCATGCCGACGTCACGGCGGATTGCTTCTAGTTCCCGAGCCTCGCGAGTGACCTCGCGCCCCGCTACTCTGATCAATCCGCGTTGATGGTGTTCAAGCTGGTTGATGCAGCGGATCAGGGTCGACTTTCCGGAACCCGAGGGCCCGCAAATGACGATCCGTTCACCGTGTTCCACCCTCAGGTCGACATCGCGTAGCGCGTGAAAATCGTCGAACCACTTGTTGAGGCCCGAAATCTCGATGGCAGGCACGGTTTCGGGCGCAGTCATCACGGCGTTCATCGGCTGGTCTTTCGGCGGCGCTCCAGACTGTCGGCAAAGCGACCAAATCCAAAGCATAGGGCGAAATAAATGGCAGCAATAAAGATGTAGGTTTCAGCTGCCGGCGAACTCCAAGCCGGATCGGCAAGCGCAGCCTTTCCCGAACTGATCAGGTCGAAAAGGCCATGCTGGGTCGCCGTGCGGGCACACGCAGTGCAGGGCTCTCCGGCGGAGGTCAGGAATGGACGCAGTGGAAATGCTCACCCAGCAGCATCGTGAGATGGAGAAGGCGCTGGCGG
>JBGSBH010000124.1:0-7046 GCA_041730635.1 Cypionkella sp. | reverse complement strand
GGAGGCCCTGGCCGCGAACACAGAACGAGGGCGGCCCGCGCCAGCAGGCCGCCCTTTTTCGTGCCCGCTAGCGCCGCGATGCCCGCGCCGCGAGGGCCCACAGCCCGTTGACCGCACCGGCGGCGAAGAGGCCGAGCACGGCGCCCGCGGCGATGTCGGTCGGGTAATGCGCGCCGCGCGGCAACCGGGCGAGCGCGACCGCGGCCGCCGCTGCATGCGCCGGAGCCGCGATGGCGGGAAGCTCCCCCGCGGCGGCGCCCGCCACCGCGAACGCCCCGCCGGCATGCCCCGACGGAAAGCTCGATTCCTCTTTAGCCGTGTCGCGCCCCTTGCGAGGGCGCACTTCGCCGCGATGCGCGCTGCGCGGGCGGCGGCGGATCACCCGGTGCTTGAGCCAGCTCTTGGCCGCGGTCGCCGCCTCGTGCGCCAGCGCCATCCGCAGCGCCGCGCGCAGCAGCCGCGCATCGCGCCGCAATAACCCGAGCGCGAGCACGCCCCCTGCCAGCACGCGGAGCTGCAACTGATCGCCCGCCTGGCTGGCCCAGTCGAGCGCCTCGGCTGCCGGATGCTCACGATAGGGGCGCAGCGCCTTGCGCGCGTCGCGGTCGAACGCGAACAGCGGGGCGGCGATCGGGTTGCGCTTGGCGGGCTCGCTCATCAACCCGAAACCCGCGCGCGATGCAAAGGTGCCGACATTCCCGCGGGATCGATAACGAAAACGGGCGAGCCGCCGGGAAGCGACTCGCCCGCTCGTGATCGGCTGAGCGTTCAGCGGCGCGGGTAGCGCTGTACCGGCTGGTTCTCCGGGGCGACCGAGATCCGCACCGTTTCGCCCGAGCGGCCGGGGAAGTCGGTGAACATCGCCTCGACCAGGTTGGGCACCAGGTAGCCGAGCCGGTTCGAGGTCGACAGCGCTTCGGCCTTGCCTTCGAACAGGCGCTGGCCGGCGCGGCTGTCGATCTTCAGCTCGATGCCGCTGGTGTAGATCGTCTGCACGTCGATCCCGTCGTCGAAGAACGGATCGTAGAACCCGTAGCTCCACGGCCGGCCGTAATAGCCGTAGCGGCCGTAATAGCTCGGCCCGTAGTAGCCGCGGCGGCCGTAGGGGTAGCCGAAGCGGCTGTACCCGAAGCGGCTGTAGCCGAACCACGGATCGTAGAACGGGTCGCGGAAACCGGTCTGGCGGATGCGCTCGCGGCCTTTGTCGATCCCGTAGTCGAACCGGACGATGAGATCGGCGCTGTCGGTGCTGTTGACCGGGCGATAGCCGAGCGAGGCCATGCGGTCGGCGACGAACGTCGCGTACTGGCGGAACTCGAGCCCGCCGGCGAGCGAGGGATCGTCGGCGACGACGGTGAAGGTCTGGCCTTGCGGCGCGGGCAGCGCGCTCTGGAACCGCTGGACATCGGCATTGAACGGGGTGGCGCAGGCGGCGAGCGTGCCGAGCGCGAGCGGTGCGGCGGCAAGCTTGAAGGTGCGACCCCAGGAGTGGAGGATGGACATCGTGCGAAACCCTTCGTTCGTTGAGGGGACGATGCTCGGCGCCCCTGAGGAGCGCACCCAAGCTGTCACCTATGCGGCGGGCTGTAGAGGATTCGCGGTGAACCGTGTTTGAATAGCGGCGCTGACAATAGTTTAGCGCACCAGCCCGAGCGCGGCGTAGGCGGCGTCGAGCGTCGGCCGCCCGAGGTCGCGCGCACGCTGGGCGCCGTCGGCGAGAATGGCATCGAGCGCCGCCCGATCGGCCAGCAGTTCGCCCAAGCGGGCCGAGATCGGCCGCAGCGTCTCGACCAGCAGCTCCCCGAGCGCGGGCTTAAACACCCCGAAACCCTGCCCGCCGAACCGGGCGAGCACCGCATCGGGCGCCTCGTCGGAGAGCGCGGCATAGACCGTCACCAGGTTGAGCGCTTCCGCACGGCCCTCGAGCCCCGCGACCTCGCTCGGCAGCGGTTCGGCATCGGTCTTCGCCTTGCGCACTTTCTGCATCACCAGATCGGGATCGTCCACCAGGTTGATCCGGCTCATGTCCGACGGGTCGGACTTGCTCATCTTGGCGCTGCCGTCGCGCAGCGACATGATCCGCGCCGCCTGCGGCGGGACGATCGCCTCGGGCAGCCGGAAGGTGTCGCCGAAGTCGTTGTTGAACTTCTGCGCGATGTCGCGGGCGAGCTCGAGATGCTGCTTCTGGTCCTCGCCCACCGGCACGTGGGTCGCCTGATAGAGCAGCACGTCGGCGGCCTGCAGCACGGGATAGGTGAACAGCGCGACCGACTGGCCCTCGCGGTTCTTGCCCGCCTTGTCCTTCCATTGGGTCATCCGGCCGAGCCAGCCCATCCGCGCGGTGCCGGCGAGCAGCCACTGCAGCTCGGCGTGCGCCGGGACCTGCGCCTGGTTGAATAGGATCGAACGAGCGGGATCGATCCCGCAGGCGACCAGCGCGGCGGCCATCTCCAGCGTCGCGCGCCTGAGCTCGGCGGGATCGTGCGGCTGGCTGATCGCGTGCAGATCGGCGAGGAAAAACAGGCACTGATTTTCCGGTGCGCTGCCGCCTTCGGCTACTTGAGCGCAGGTGCCCTCGGGCAGGCCATCCTGCATCCGCACCCAGTTGCGGATCGCCCCGAGGTAGTTGCCGAGGTGCAGGTTGCCGGTAGGCTGGATGCCGGAAACGACGCGCATGGAGATCCCTATTCGGACAGGTCGACCGGCTGCGCCGGCCGGCGGCGGCGTAGCTGCGCGAGAAGGTCCTTGTCGAGCGCGCCGAAGAGATAGGCGGCGGCGAAGAACACCGCCATCCCGCCCAGCACGAGCACTCCGAGCGACCAGGCGCGGTCGATCGCGCCGCCGCCGTAGCGGTCCGCCAGCAGCGGCGTCAGCCACCACAGGAACCCGGCCATCGTGGCGGTCGCGGCCAGTTGGCGCCCGATGCGGCCGGCGAGCTTGCCGGTCAGTCGGAACCAGCCGCGCGCCTGGAGGATGGCATACAGCACCACGACGTTGAGGCTGGCGGTGATCGCGGTCGCCGCGGCCAGCCCGACGATGCCGTAGCGCGGCACCACGTAGATGTTGATGGCGATGTTGACCGCCAGCGCCCCGGCCGCGGTCCACACCGGGGTGCGGGTGTCCTCGCGGCTGAAGAATGCCGGCTGGAATACCTTGACCAGCACGTATGCCGGCAGCCCGCAGACCAGCGCGACGACGATCTGGGCCATGATCGCCCCGTCGGCCGGGGTCATCTTGCCGCCGACGAACAGCGCGGTGACGAACGCCGGCGCGCAGATCGCCAGCGCCGCCGCCGCCGGCAGGGTCAGCAGCGTGCCCACTTCGACCGCGTTGCCCTGCAGCCGCTGCGCCTCGCGCGCGTCGCCCTGCTGGATGTGGCGCGCCAGCATCGGCAGGATCGCGGTGCCGAGCGCGATCCCGAAGATGCCGAGCGGCATCTGGTTCAGCCGGTCGGCGAGCTTGAGCAGGGTCAGCGAGCCTTGCGGCAGGCTGGTGGCGAAGAAGGTGTCGACCAGCTGGCTGATTTGATAGACCCCGGCGCCGAACGTTGCCGGCAGGATCAGCAGGCACAGCCGCTTGACCTCGGGCGAAAAGCGCGGCCGGCTGACCTTGAGCCGAACCCCCGCGCGCCGCGTCGCCCAGCCCATGTAGGCGAGCTGGAGCAGACCGGCGACGCACAGCGAGATCGCCAATGCCCAGGCGACCCGCGTGTCGTCGCCGCCATCGCCCCGCCAGTACCACCCGGCGACGATGCCGCCGATCATCACCACGTTGAGGAACACCGGCGCGAACGCCCCCGGTCCGAAGCGGCCGCGGGCGTTGAGCAGCCCGGAGAGCATCGCCACCAGGCTGACCAGCCCGAGGTAGGGAAACGTGACCTGGCTCAGCACGACCGACAGCTCGAACTTGCCCGGCACCTCGGCGTATTCGCGCGCCAGCAGCCAGACGATCCCCGGCATCGCGATCATGCACAGCGCGCTGAAACCGAGCAGGACCCAGACGAACACCGACAGCACGTCGCCGGCGAAGGCGTCGGCACCGTCGGCCCCCTCCTCGCCATGGAGCTTCCTGGTGTACATCGGCACGAAGGCGACGCTGAACGCGCCTTCGGCGAACAGCCGGCGGAAGGTGTTGGGCAGCGTGAAGGCGAGCTGCCAGGCATCGGACGCGAGCCCGGCGCCGAGCACCCGGCTGAGCAGGACGTCGCGGACGAAGCCGAACACCCGGCTCAGCGCCGTGAGCGCGCCGATCGTGCCGACGCTGCGGACGAGCGAGCTCATCCCCCGTCCCGGGGAATGCGGGTCAGGCCTGGCCGGCCGGCGGCGGCGGCACGTCGCCCTGCGCGGCCTCGGCCTCGGCGCGCCGCTGGAGCTGCTGGAGGTAGAGCCCGTTGAAGTCGATCGGATCGACCATCATCGGCTGGAAGCCCAGATCGCGGGTGGCGTCGGCGATCACCCGGCGCGCGAAGGGAAACAGGATCCGCGGCGCCTCGGCATAGAGAAACGCGTGGGCGTGCTCGTCGGGCAGGTTGCGGATACCGATCAGCCCGCAATAGGCCAGCTCGACGAGGTAGAGGTCGCCCTCGTCGGCCTTGGCGCTGAGCTTGATCTTGAGCTCGACCTCGTGGATCTCCTCGTTCACCGGCTCGGCGGCGATGTTGAACTGAAGGTCGATCTGCGGCTGGCTCTGCCATTGGAAGCAGGCCGGCGCATTGGGGTTCTCGACCGACAGGTCCTTGACGTATTGCGAGATGATCCCCGCCACCGGCTGATTGTCGGCCCCGTTGGCGCCCGCCGCCGGGTCGAGATTGAGATCGGTGAGAACGTCGCCTTCGTCGGCCATGATGCGCGGGTATCCTGCTGGTTGGCGCGGGGGTGGCCGCGCGGGAACGCCGGCGCGCCTAGCACCCCCCGCAAGCCGCCGCAACGGCGCACCCGATCGGCCGGTTCGTGCGTTGTTCGTTTGTAATTGCGTCCTATCTAGGGCACGGTTGCAACCGGCCGGCAGCCCCGGCCCCCACGGCACGAACGGACTTGACCCGGTGATACTGCAGATCGTCATCCTCGCCATGATCGCGGCCTTCCTCGGCCTGCGGCTCTATTCGGTGCTGGGGCGGCGCGCGGAGCACGAGGAAGAGCCGGTGCCGACCCGGTTCGAACCGAGCGACGCGGCGCCCCCCGCCGCGCTCGCGCCGCGCGCGCCGCAGCCCGCGCGCCCCGCCGCGCTCGAAGGCGCGCTGCCCGCGGTCGAGCGCGGCGTGCGCGAGCTCGCCGCGGCCGACAAGCGGTTCGACATCTCCTCGTTCGTCGAGGGCGCCAAGGGCGCCTATGCAATGGTGCTCGAAGCGTTCTGGCAGGGCGATCGCGAAACCCTGCGCGAACTGTGCGACGCCGACGTCTACGCCGGGTTCGAAGCGGCGATCGCGGCGCGCGAAGCCGCCGGGGAGACGCTCGACAACCGCCTGGTGCGGATCGAGGACGCGACGATCGACATGGCCGAGCTGGTCGGCAAGACCGCCCGGGTGCGGGTGCGCTTCGTCGCCGATATCGCGGCGGTGACCCGCGACAAGGACGGAAACGTCGTCGCCGGCTCGCTCGACGATGCGGTGGAGGCGCGCGATCTGTGGACCTTCAAGCGCGACGTGCGCGAGGCCGATCCGCACTGGCTGCTCGACGAAACCGACGAGGCCTGATCGGGTAGCGGGCGCGATGCGCACGACGCTTGCCGCCGCGGCGCTCGCACTGGTGCTGGCGGGATGCCGCGCCGTCCCCGAGGCGGGGACGCCGGCGCCCGGCGCGGTTCCCCCGCCCCCCACGCCGACCAATGCCTTGAGCGCCGGGCTGCGTGCCGGCCCGGCCTTCGCCAGCCTCCCTGTCGGGCGCAGCGACGCGGCTTCCGCGCTGGCGTCGTTCCGCGAAAGCTGCCCGCGCCTTCTCGCGCGCGATGACGTCAGCGGGCTCACCCGCGCAGCCGACTGGGAACCGGCGTGCACCGCCGCGCGCGGCTGGAGCGGCGAGCCGGCAACCTTCTTCGAGCGGTACTTCGATACCGTGCGGGTGGGCGAGGGGACGGCGTTCGCCACCGGTTACTACGAGCCCGAGATCGCCGGCAGCCGCACCCGGCTGCCCGGCTACGACGTGCCGGTCTACGCGCTGCCGCCCGATCTCGAGCGCGGCTGGCCCGACGACATCGCGCCGGCGGAGCGCACCGGCCGCCCGCCGCTCGGCCGGCGCGACGCCGGCGGACGCTTCGTCCCCTACTTCGAGCGGGCCGAGATCGTCGCCGGGGGGCTCGCCGGGCGGGGGCTGGAGATTGCCTGGGCGGCCGATCCGGTCGAGTTCTTCTTCCTCCAGATCCAGGGCTCGGGCCGGCTGCGCGCGCCCGACGGCAGCGTCATGCGGATCGGCTATGCCGGGCAGAACGGGCGCGAGTACGTCGGGCTCGGCAAGCTGATGCGCGAGCGAGGCCTGATCGGCGAAGGCACCCCCTATGCCACCTCAATGCAGGGCATCATGGCCTGGCTGCGCGCCCATCCCGAAGCGGGCGCGGCGCTAATGAACGAGAACAAGAGCTGGATCTTCTTCAAGGAACTGACCGGCGACGGGCCGCTCGGCGCGCTCAACGTGCCGGTGCGGCGCGAAAGCTCGGTGGCAGCCGACCCGGCATTCGTCCCGCTGGGCGCGCCGGTGTGGCTCGACCTCGACCGCGCCGAGGCCGACGGGTTGTGGATCGCGCAGGACACCGGCGGCGCGATCAAGGGCGCTAACCGCTTCGACACGTTCTGGGGCGCGGGCGAGGATGCGCGCGTGATCGCCGGCGGGATGAGCGCGCGCGGCAGCGCGCTGGTGCTGCTGCCCAAGGGGACGCTCGCCCGCCACGGCGCCCGGTGAAGCCGCCGCGCGGCCTGAGCGCCGACGAAGCCGCGGCCGGGGCGGGGGTGGCGGCGACGGTGCGGCCCTTCCATCCGCGCGGGGACGGGGAGGGAGACCAGCCGCAGGCTGGTGGAGGGGCACCCGCCCCAAGTGGGGCCCCGCACTCCGTCCCGG
>JBGSBH010000123.1:0-7049 GCA_041730635.1 Cypionkella sp. | reverse complement strand
TCAGCGAGAAGGACGCGCTCAAGCTGCAGTCGGACGCCAAGCTCGGCGACTTCATCGTCGATCCGCTGCCGCCGATCGAGTTCGGACGCATCGCTGCCCAGGCCGCCAAGCAGGTCATCTTCCAGAAGGTCCGCGACGCTGAACGCGACCGCCAGTTCGAAGAGTTCAAGGACCGCGCCAACGAAGTCATCACCGGAGTCGTCAAGCGCGTCGAATTCGGCCACGTCGTCGTCGACCTCGGCCGCGCCGAGGGCGTCATCCGCCGCGACCAGCAGATCCCGCGCGAAGTGGTGCGCGTCAACGACCGCATCCGCTCGCTGATCCTCAACGTCCGCCGCGAGAACCGTGGGCCGCAGATCTTCCTCAGCCGCGCGCATCCCGACTTCATGAAGAAGCTGTTCGCGCAGGAAGTGCCGGAAATCTACGACGGTATCATCACCATCCAGGCCGCCGCGCGCGATCCCGGCAGCCGTGCCAAGATCGGTGTGATCAGCCGCGACAGCTCAATCGATCCGGTCGGCGCGTGCGTCGGCATGAAGGGCAGCCGCGTGCAGGCGGTGGTCCAGGAGCTGCAGGGCGAGAAGATCGACATCATTCCCTGGAGCGAGGACACCGCCACTTTCGTCGGCAACGCGCTCCAGCCCGCCACCGTCAGCCGCGTGGTGCTCGACGAGGACGACGGGCGGATCGAGGTGGTGGTGCCCGACGACCAGCTGAGCCTGGCGATCGGCCGCCGCGGCCAGAACGTGCGCCTCGCTTCGCAGCTCACCGGCCACCAGATCGACATCATGACCGAGGAAGAGGCGAGCGAGAAGCGCTCGAAGGAATTCGCCGAGCGCTCGAAGATGTTCGAGGAAGAGCTCGACGTCGACGAGACGCTGAGCCAGCTCCTCGTCGCCGAAGGCTTCGCCGAGCTCGAGGAAGTCGCCTATGTCGAGCTCGACGAGCTCGCCGGCATCGAAGGGTTCGACGGGGAACTGGCGCAGGAGCTGCAGAGCCGCGCGCAGGAAGCGATCGAGCGCCAGGAAGCCGCCTATCGCGCCGAGCGCCAGGCGCTGGGCGTCGAAGATGCGCTGGCCGAGCTGCCGCACCTCACCGAGAAGATGCTGGTCACGCTCGGCAAGGCCGGGATCAAGACGCTCGACGACCTCGCCGACCTCGCGACCGACGAGCTGATCGCCAAGCGCCGCGAGGGACCGCGCCGGCGCCAGACCGCGCCCGCCGAAGGGCCGCGCCTGCGCGCCGACCAGGTCAAGGCGCGCCCCGAGGACAAGGGCGGCGTGCTCGGCGACTATGGCCTCAGCGAAGAGCAGGGCAACGAGATCATCATGGCCGCCCGCGCGCACTGGTTCGAGGACGAAGAACCGGCCGAAGCACAGGAGGCCGCCCATGCGGACTCCGCACAATGAGCCGCTAGGTTCCCCGGAATCGCAGGCCCACCCCCGACCCCTCCCGCAAGCGGGAGGGGAGCGAGCCTTGGCGAGCGTTAGCGAGCCTAGTCGCAGCGGGGGGGGGAAAGCCGCGCCCGAACGCCGCTGCATCCTCTCCGGCGAACACGGCGCGCGCGCGTCGCTCGTGCGGCTCGCCGTGTCGCCTGAGGGCGAGGTGCTGCCCGACGTGCACGCCAGGGCCCCGGGCCGCGGGGCGTGGCTGGCGGTAAGCCGGGCCGAGCTCGAAACCGCGATCGCCAAAGGCAGGCTCAAGGGCGCGCTCGCCCGCGCGTTCAAGGGCGCGCCGCTGCGGGTGCCGGACGACCTGCCGCAGCGGAGCGAGGACGCGCTCGCCCGCGCGCTGCTCGACCGGCTGGGGCTCGAACTGCGCGCCGGGCACCTGCTGCTCGGCTCCGACCGGATCGCCGAAGCCGCGCGCGGCGGGGCGGTCGAGCTGCTGCTGCACGCCGCCGACGCCAGCGCCGACGGCCGCCGCAAGCTCGACCAGGCCTGGCGCGTCGGGCGCGGAATCGAAGGCAGCGGCGCGACCGGCGTGGTCTTGCCACTGGACCGGGCGGCGCTGTCTGTGGCAATGGGCCGCGACAATGTCGTCCACATGGCGCTGGCCGATCCGGCCGCGGCCGCGCGGGTGTCGCTCGCGCAGGAACGCCTGATGCATTTCCGAGGGCCCGAGAAGGCTGCGGCGAACGACGGCGGGCTGGCGCGCGCCGGACAAGACGACTGATCGAAGGACGACCGAGTTTTATGAGCGACACCACCGACACCCCGCGCGAACGCAAGCCGCTTGGCCTCAAGCGCTCGGTCGACGCCGGCGAGGTCAAGCAGACTTTCAGCCACGGCCGCACCAACAAGGTGGTGGTCGAGGTCAAGCGGCGCCGCGTGCTCGGCAAGCCCGGCGAGGCGGCCGCCCCGCCGCCGCCGCCCCCGCCGCCGCCGCCCCCGCCTGCTGCGCCCGCGCCCGCCGCCCCGGTCGCCCGCAAGCCCGCGCCGTCGGGCGAGACCGCGCAGGAACGCGTCGCCCGGCTGCAGCGCGAGGCCGAAGAGGCGCGGCTGGCGCTGCTCGCCGAGCAGACCGAGCGCGAGGCCGCCGAGCGCACCCGCGCGCTCGAGGAAGAGCGCCGGCGCGCCGAGGCTAATCGCGAGGCCGAGGCCGAGGCGGCCAAGGCGCCGCCCGCCCCGAGCGAGCCCGCCGCCGCGGAGCCCGCCGAAGCCGCCGAGGCCGAGAGCTCCGGCGAGGCCGGCGCGGCGCAAGCGCCCGGCGCGCGGCGGTTCACCCCGGTGGCGCGGCCCGAGATCAAGCGGCCCGAGAAGAAGAAGGAAGAGAAGCGCCCCGCGGGCGACGCGGACCGCGGCGGCGGCGGCGACCGCCGCTCGGGCAAGCTCACCGTCACCCGCGCGCTCAACGAGGACGAGGGGCGCCGCGCCCGCAGCCTCGCGGCGCTCAAGCGCGCGCGCGAGAAGGAACGGCGCACGCACGGCGGCCCGTCGGCCCCGCGCGAGAAGCAGGTGCGCGACGTCGTCGTGCCCGAGGCGATCACCGTGCAGGAGCTCGCCAACCGCATGGCCGAAACGGGCGCCGACCTGGTGAAGGCGCTGTTCAACATGGGCCTGATGGTCACCGTCAACCAGACGATCGACCAGGATACCGCCGAGCTGCTGGTCGAGGAGTTCGGCCACAACATCACCCGCGTTTCGGAGAGCGATGTCGACATCGTCTCGACCGAGGACGTCGATCCGCCCGAGAGCCTCAAGCCGCGGCCGCCGGTGGTGACGATCATGGGGCACGTCGACCACGGCAAGACCAGTCTGCTCGACGCCTTGCGCGGGACCGACGTGGTCAAGGGCGAGGCCGGCGGCATCACCCAGCACATCGGCGCCTACCAGATCACCACCAAGGGCGGGGACAGGATCACCTTCCTCGACACCCCGGGCCACGCCGCGTTCACCGAGATGCGCGCGCGCGGCGCAAACGTCACCGACATCGTGATCCTGGTGGTCGCCGGCGACGACGGGATCATGCCGCAGACGATCGAGGCGATCAATCACACCAAGGCGGCCGGCGTGCCGATGATCGTCGCGATCACCAAGGCCGACCGCGACGAATACAACGCCCAGCGCATCCGCGAGCGGCTGCTCGAGCACGAGGTCATCGTCGAGGCGATGTCGGGCGAGGTGCAGGACGTCGAGGTCTCGGCCCGGACCAAGGTCGGGCTCGACGAGCTGATCGAGAAGATCCTGCTCCAGGCCGAGCTGCTCGAGCTGAAGGCCAACCCCGACCGCGCGGCGGAAGCCACGGTGATCGAGGCCCAGCTCGACAAGGGCCGGGGGCCGGTGGCGACCGTGCTCGTCACCCGCGGCACGCTGAAGCGCGGCGACGTGTTCGTCGTCGGCACCGAGAGCGGCAAGGTTCGCGCGCTGGTGAGCGACAAGGGCCAGCAGCTGAAGGACGCCGGCCCCTCGCTGCCGGTGGAGATCCTCGGCCTGGGCGGCGTGCCCGATGCCGGCGACCAGCTCACCGTGGTCGAGAACGAGGGCCGCGCGCGCGAAGTCGCCGCGTTCCGCCAGGCGCGCGCGACCGAGAAGCGCACCACGCTGGCGCCGCCCAACTTCGACACGATGTTCTCCAACCTGAAGAGCGACGTCGTCGAATGGCCGGTGGTGGTGAAGGCCGACGTCAAGGGCTCGGTTGAGGCGATCGTCAACGCGCTGCACAACCTGTCGAACGACGAGATCAAGGTGCGCGTGCTGCATGCCGGCGTCGGCGCGATCACCGAGAGCGACGTCACGCTCGCCGCCGCCAGCGGCGCGCCGATCGTCGGCTTCAACGTCCGCCCCAATCCCAAGGCGCGCGACCTGGTGGCGCGCGACAAGGTGCGGATGATGTACTACGACGTCATCTACCACCTGACCGAGGAGGTCGGGAAGGAGATGGCCGGCGTGCTCGGCCCGCTGCGGGTCGAGAACGTGCTCGGCCGGGCCGAGGTCAAGCAGGTGTTTCCTGCCGGCAAGCGCGACAAGGCCGCCGGCCTGCTGGTGGTCGAGGGCGCGATCCGCAAGGGCCTCCACGCCCGCCTCACCCGCGAGGACGTCATCGTCTCGGCGACCACCATCGCCTCGCTGCGCCGGTTCAAGGACGACGTCGAGGAAGTGCGCGCCGGCCTCGAGTGCGGCGTGGTGCTGGCCGACACCAACGACATCAAGCCGGGTGACCAGCTCGAGGTGTTCGAGGTCGAGGAGCGTGAAAGGACGCTGTGAGGCAGTCAGGCGGCAGGCACTGGTCCTATCGACTGGCTGAGTTCGCTGAAAGGCGGCTCGGCTGGATCGCCACAGGTCTGATTGTCCTCGCAGTCCTTTGGGCCTTGAGCTGATGGCGCGCCACTCCTCGACCACCGAACAGCAGTCGGTCCGCGTGCTCAAGGTGGGCGAGCGGGTGCGGCATATCCTCTCCGAGCTGCTCGCCCGCGGCGAGGCGCATGACGATGTGCTGACCGCGCACTCGGTCAGCGTCACCGAGGTGAGGATGACGCCGGATTTCCGAAACGCCGCCGCCTACGTGAAGCCGCTGCTGGGGGAGGACGAAGCGGCGGTGCTGAAAGCGCTGCGCACCAACACCGCGTTTTTCCAGCGCGAGGTGGCCAAGCGCCTCGGCCTCAAGTTCGCGCCGCGGCTCTCGTTCAAGCCCGACGAGAGTTTCGACGAGGCCGATCGGATCGAGCGGCTGCTCAATGATCCGAAAGTCGCGCGCGACCTCGCGGACGACTGATGGCCAAGCTCTATTTCTACTACGCCAGCATGAACGCGGGGAAATCGTCGACCCTGCTGCAGGCGGACTTCAACTACCGCGAGCGCGGCATGCGCACGATGCTGTGGACCGCCGATCTCGATGCCCGCAGCGAGGGGATGGTGCGGAGCCGCATCGGGCTCGAGGCCGATGCGCACCGCTACACGCCGGAGACCGACCTGTGGGCCGCGGTCATCGCCGCCCACCGCGCCGAGCCATTGGATGCGGTGCTGATCGACGAGGCGCAGTTTCTCACCCGCGAGCAAGTCTGGCAGTGCGCCCGGCTGGCCGACGAGGCGGGGATCCCGGTGGTCTGCTACGGCCTCAGGACCGACTTCCAGGGCGAGCTGTTCCCCGGATCGGCCGCGTTGCTCGGCATCGCCGACAAGCTGGTCGAACTGAAGGGCGTGTGCCACTGCGGGCGCAAGGCGACGATGAACCTGCGCGTCGACGCCAGCGGCGCCGCGGTGCGCGAGGGCGCGCAGACCGAGGTCGGCGGCAACGAGCGCTACGTCGCGCTGTGCCGCAAGCACTTCAGCGCGGCGTTGGCGGGCTCGGGCGGGCACCCTACTTGAGCATGATGTCCGAAACCCTCCAGCTCGCGCTGCTGCTCGTCCCCTGCCTGCTCGTCGCCATCGTGTTCCACGAGGTCGCGCACGGGTGGGCCGCGCTCGCGCTGGGCGACCCGACCGCGAAGGAGCAGCGCCGCCTCAGCCTCAACCCGATCCGCCACGTCGACCCGATGGGCACGCTGATCGTGCCCGGCGCGCTGGCGCTGTTCGGCGGGCCGATCTTCGGGTGGGCGAAGCCGGTGCCGGTGAATTTCGCCCGGCTCGACAACCCGCGCGTGGGGATGATGCTGGTGGCGGCGGCGGGGCCGGGGACCAATATCCTGCTCGCCGCGCTCGGCGCGGTCGCGCTCGGGTTCTATGCCGGGGGTCTCGCGGTACCGGCCGACGCCAGCGAATGGGTCGTCGGCGGGCTGGTGCTGTTCATCTCGATCAACGTGTTCCTCGCGCTGTTCAACCTCCTGCCGATCCCCCCGTTCGACGGCTCGCACATCGTCGAAGGGCTGCTGCCGCGTCGCCTTGCGCACCACTACGCCAAGCTGCGCAACCTCGGCATGCTGCTGTTCATCGCGCTGATCGCGGCGACCTGGGCGTTCCCCGACGCGGGGATCATCGAGAACACCGTGGGCCCGCCGGTCGAATGGGGCCGCGGGCAGTTCCTCGCGCTGGCCGGCTGGGTCGCCGGTGGCTGACCGACCCGATGGCTGGCTGATCCTCGACAAGCCCCGCGGGCTCGGCTCGACCCAGGCGGTGGGGGCGGTGAAGCGGGCGCTGCGCGAGGCCGGATACGGCAAGGTCAAGGTCGGCCACGGCGGCACGCTCGACCCGCTCGCCGAAGGGGTGCTGCCGATCGCGCTCGGCGAGGCGACCAAGCTCGCCGGGCGCATGCTCAATGCGAGCAAGGTGTACGAGTTCACCGTGCGCTTCGGCGAGGAGACCGACACGCTCGATGCCGAGGGGGCGGTGGTGGAGCGGTGCCAGCGGTTGCCGACGCCGGCCGAGATCGCGGCGGTGCTGCCGCGGTTCACCGGCTCGATCGAGCAGGTGCCGCCGGCCTATTCGGCGCTCAAGGTGGGCGGCCAGCGCGCTTACGACCGCGCGCGGGCGGGTGAGGCGGTCGAGCTGGCGACGCGGCGGGTGACGGTGTTTGCGCTGGAAATCCTCCCCGGCACGGGGAGGGGGACCAGACGAAGTCTGGTGGAGGGGACTCTCGATCAAGTGCCGCGCCTTGGCCGGCCCACCCACCAC
>JBGSBH010000122.1:0-7074 GCA_041730635.1 Cypionkella sp. | reverse complement strand
ACGACGGGGTTGCCAGCTCCGGCGCTGCGGGCGCGGTGCCTTGCGCCGGCAAGGGCGCGTCGGCGACCAGCAGCAGCTCGAAGCCCGCGCTGCCGGGTTCGGGCACGCCGAAGGGGACCAGCGTCACCGTCCATCCCCGCGCGGAGCCCGCCACGATGCAGCGCGCTCCGTCGAGCAGCCGCCAGTGCAGCGGCTGCGCATGCGCCAGGTCGGGCAGCGTCACGAATTCGGTCCAGTGGGTACCCGGCTGCGCGCGCATCTGCCGCGCCAGCGGCGACAGGTCCGGCGCGCTGCTGTCGACCGTCAGCATCCGCTGCTGCGGGTCGAGCCGCACGGTCAGCTCGGCCAGCGCGCGGTCGATCGTCAGCCGGCGCTGCGCGACGTCCTCTTCCGACGGCTGCTGGCGCGCGCGGGCCGACCAGGCGCCTATCGCGATCCCGCAACCTCCGTCGGGCCGGTCGTCGGGGGCGATCTCGACCCATGCCCGCACGGTCTCCTCGCCGTCGAGCGCCTCGATCGTGCGGGCGAGCCGCAACCCGGAAGTGCGCGCCTTGCGCACCGCCTCGAGCAACTGGGGGATCGCCACCACTCCGGGCAGGTCTCCACCGCAGCGCCGCTGCAACCCTGCCAACGGCTCGTCGGCCTCGATCAGCCGATCGCTGGCATCGGTGCGGGCGCGGGCGAGGACGGCGCCGGCGGCGGCCATCAGCGCCTCCCGCTCGCGCGGCCCGTCAGGAGCGCCGCGGCCTGCTCGGCGCCCAGCGTAGCGAAACCGTCGGGCAACGCCGCGTCCGGTTGCACCAGCGCCACCTGCTCGGCCACTTCCCCCGGATTCAACGCGGCGGCGCGCAGGGCGAGCGCGAGCCGCACGGGTTGCACCTCGCTCGCCGCCACGACGACGAGGTCGCGATCCTGCCGCGCGGCGACGGCGGTCCCGGCGAGAAACAGCGCAAGCCCCGCGTGAGGGAGCGATAGCGCCGCGCGGGCGCCGGCACCCATCCCTTCCACCAGGCGAGCGAACAGCGCTATCCGCGTCGCGGCCTCGTCGTAACCGGCGCGCAGGGCAGCGGCCGAGTCTCCGTCAGCGAAAAATCGTGCCCCCTCGGACACGACCCGGTCGAAGCGATCGGCGGGCAGTTCCCCAAGCGGCAGCTCCATGCGCCGCTGCTGCTGCACGAAGCGTGCCTGCGCGGCGAGCGCGGCCATCGCGGTGGCGGCGACAGCTGCGTCGTCGGATGCGATCAGCGCCTGCAGCAGTGGCGACAGCACAGGGTCGATGGCCGAGCGCTGCTCGAGCCGCGCCGAAAGCTGCCCCTCGAGCGCGCATGCATGACAGTGGCGGACGAGCGCCTCGTCCCGCGCGAGGTCCGCCGCCAGCGCGTCGATCTCGCGTTCATCGGGCCCCCGCGCGGTGGCGGCGGCGAACTGCTGCGCCAGATGGCGGATCATCCCCCGCACGCGCGCGGCGATCTCGTCGGTGAACAAGGCCTCGTCATGGTCGCTCAGCAGATGACGCAGGATCGGGCCGATGGCGGCATGCGCGGCGTCGCTGCGCGCGAGCGCCTCGCGCAGCCGCGCTTCGAGCGGCGGACCGTGCGCCGGCATCGTCATCGCCTCGTCCATCGCATCGCCATAGTGCGCCGCGGTTAAACCCGCGTTAGCCGCGCCTCTGCGGCCAGAACAGCCGCAGCGCCAGCGCCGTGCCGCCGAGCAATGCCAGAGCCGGCGCGAACCACCCCGCCCCGGCCGCGAGGGTCAGCAGCGAAAAGATCAGCACGCGATCCCCCACCGGGCGCAACGGGGGATGCTCGTCCGCCTGCCGCGCGAGGCGCAGCGCAGCGACCAGCACCGCCGCGGCGTAGGCCACCGGCCAATCTGCGAACTCGCGCGGGCTGGCCGCGATAGCGATCAGCGAGAGGTCGAGCAGCGCGTCACGCGCCAGATGCACTCGCCCGCCGGGCCGGGGCCCGGTACCGGCGCGGGCAAACGCTTCGAGCCGTACACCCACCTCGGCCGCCAGCGCGCCCCCGGCAAGCGCCGCCAGCCCGCCCGTGGTATGGCCGAGATAGCCGGCGATGCCGCCCGCCAGCGCGAGAGCGAGACCGCCGATCAGGGCCAGCGGCCGCAGGGCCGGGCGGTCGGCCGCCCGGGCCGACAGCATGCGGGCGATCCGGTGCGCCAGCGCTTCGCCCGGCCGTCCGAGCGGCGGCGACGGGACATGGCGCGCCTGCCAGGCGAGCTCCAGCCGGGCGGCAGTCGTGCTGTCGTTGACCAGCGCCCAGCGGCCGTCGTCGAGCCAGCCCGACGGCACCTCCACACAGCGCGCGGCACGGTGCAGCGCGACCCGCAGCAGCCCGGCGATCGGGTCGGCGTCCGCCGGCAGCGCGGCCAGCGCCTCGACGGCGTCGCCGCGGGTAGCGAGAACCCCGCCCCATGCGCGCTCGCGGTCGATGCGCTCGAACCCTTGCTCGAGTGCGCGCTCCGCCGGCAGGACAGCCACTCCGGCTCGCGCGCCCAGCGCGCCGAGCAGCCAGTCGCGCTCCGGCAGAACCCCAGGGGCGATCACGAATAGGGTGTCGGCGGCGCTGACCAGACCGGACAGCGCGCGCGACTGGGCGATCGCATGAAACTTGGCCCCGGCGGCTTCCGCTTCGCGCTGCAGGCCCGCCAGGACGGCGCCCGGCGCCTCCGCCAGGCACACGACCCGCTCGCATCCCAGCGCGAGCAGGGCGTGCAGCTGATGCCAGGCAAGCGGGCGGCCGCCCAGGCGCACCCGCGCGCCCTCCGCTTCCGCCAAGGCCATCAGCCCGACCCGCACAGCTTACTCCCGACCGTCTCGAGCCGAGCCTAGGCAGCGCGGGCGCCGATGGCCAGAGCGGGCTTCAGCCCTGGACGAAGCGGTCGCGGAAACGCTCGATGCGGCGCACCACCCCCGGCTCCCCGGGGGCGCCCTCGGCGGCCTCGTTCGCCAGGGCGATCAGCTCGTCGGCATGGAAGCTGGCCGCGAGCCCCTTGAGGCGCTGGGCGGCGACCGTCCAGTTGCCGTCGCAGCGCGCGCGTTTGAGGAGATCGAGATGCCGCTCGAGGCTGGCCCGAAACGCGGTCAGCAGCTCGGCCCGCAGCGCCGGGTCCTCCCCCGCCGCAGCCGCCAGCGTCGCATCGAATGATCCCTGCTCGTACGCCATTCGCCGCATTCCATAGGCATGCGATGATTAAGACACTGTTGAACATGGCCTGGATGCTGTACTTTATCGGGCATGAGCGGGGGACACCACATTCGGGCCGTCGGGCCCGGCAGCGGCGCCGAGGCGCCCGGCGCGGCGGCGACGGAGGACCATCCGCTGGTCCTCGATCGCGAGTGGGCGAGCGAGGACGCAGCCGAACCGTGGGACGATCCCCACCCGCGCGCCCGGCTCGGTTGGTTGCCCCCCACCCTGGCGGTGGGTGCCGTCTTCGTCTGGAGCGGCTTCTTCCTCTGGGCGCATCGCGGCTCCCTGGGCAACGGAATCGACCCTGCCGCGGGGGCTGCGCTCGCGGTGCAGTGGACGGTGCCGGTCCTGCTGGTGGTCACGCTGTGGCTGCTCGCGATGCGTTCGAGCACCCGCGAAGCGGGCCGGTTCGCCGACGTGGCCAATCGCCTGCGAGCCGAGTCGATCGAGCTCGAAGCGCGGCTTTCGGTGGTGAACCGCGAGCTCAGCCTCGCCCGTGAATTCCTCGCCGCGCAAGGGCGGGAACTCGATACGCTGGGGCGCGTGGCGACGCAGCGGATCGCCGAGCACGCCGACCGGCTTCAGGGACTGATTGCCGACAATGGAGCCCAGGTCGAAGCGATTGCCGGGGTCAGCCGCGCCGCGCTCGAGAACATGGACAAGCTGCGCGGCGATCTGCCGGTTATCGCCAACGCCGCGCGCGACGTGTCGAACCAGATCGGCGCTGCGGGCAACACCGCGCACCAGCAGCTCGGCGAAATGATCGCCGGCTTTACCCGGCTCAACGAATTCGGCCAGGCAAGCGAGCGCCAGGTGAGCGCGCTGCGCGCCAAGGTCGATGCCGCAATCGCCGGGTTCGAGGCGCAGGCCGCGCAACTGGAGGAGCTGACCGGCGCCCGCTTCGCGCTGCTGCGCGACAAGAGCGATGCGTTCCGCGCCGAGCTCGACGGGCGCGAGGTCGAAGCCCTCGCGGCCATGCGCCACCGGGCCGACCGGCTGCGCGAGGATATCGGGGCCGCCGGGCAAATCCTCGAGGAGCAGGAGGCGAGCTGCTGCGCTCGTTGCAAGCGCGGATTTCCGCGGTGCGCGAAGGGGCCGAAACGGTGTCCGCGAGCCTGCGCGGGATCGAAGACCAGGCCACCGCGGCCTGGGCCGCCCAGATCGAGACGCTGCGCGGCGATCTGGAAGCGGCGATCCGGCACGTCGAATCGATCGACACCGCGGCCAAGGGCGGTGCCCAGCGGCGGCTCGCGCTGATCCGCGAGGAAGCCGAGCGGGTCGATGCCAAGCTGAGCGAAACCCACGCGCTGTTCGCGGGCGAGGTCGAGAAGCGGCGGAACGAGGCAGCGCAGGTCGCCGCCGAACAGGCCGAGAGCATCGCCGCGCAGCTCGCCGCGATCGACGCCGCCATCGCCGAGCGCCGCGAAACCCACGCCGTGCGCACGCGCGAGCTTGAAGCGCATGGCGAGGCAGTCGCCACGCGGCTCGACGCGCTCGCTCGGCAGATGACCGCCGCGGCCGAGCAGGGTCAGGCAGCGGAAACCGCGCTCGGCGCGGCGATCGCCGCGCTGGCCGGGCAACTGGCGGAAAGCCGTGCCTCGCTCGCGGGCACCGATCGCGCGGTAGCCGAACTGACCGACGCGAGCGTGCGCCTGCTCGAACTGATCCGGGCGAGCGCCGAGCACAGCCAGACCGATCTGCCCGCTTCGCTGAGCGAGGCGGAGGCCCGGCTGCAGGCGATCGGCGAACAAGGGCAGGCGCTCGGGCTGATGCTGAGCGAGGCGGGCGACAAGAGCCGGACGGTGTCGGACTATGTCGTCAAGGCGCAGCACGACAGCCTGACGGCGATTGGCGAGGTGCAGGCGCTCCATCGCGGGCTCGCTGCGGCCGACAGCGCAGCCCTCGCCCGCGTGGCGGAGCTGCGCGAGCAGGTCGCCGCACTGGGGCGTGAGTGCGAGGAAGCGGCCGGGCAGGCGAACGGCGCACTGCGCGAAGCGATCGGCATGCTCGAGGGCGCCGCCCGCGAGGCCCTGGATGCGCTCGATGCCGAAGCCGACAGGCGGGTTCACGCGCTTGCCGGGCGCATTGCCGGGGAGACCAACCTCGCGCTCGATCGCGCGCTGCACGAGCGGGTCGGTGGGGCACTGGCCGAGGTCGAACGGATCTCCGCGCAGGCGACAGGTGCGGGGCGCGAAGCCGCGCTCCAGCTGCGCGACCAGCTCGCCAAGGTGAGCGAACTCGCGGCCAACCTCGAAAACCGCGTCGCCCGCGCGCGCGAGCGCGCGCAGGAGCAGGTCGACGGCGATTTCTCGCGCCGGGTCGCGCTGATCACCGAGAGCCTCAATTCCAACGCGATCGACATCGCCCGCGCGCTGTCGGCGGACGTCACCGACACCGCATGGGCAAGCTACCTGCGCGGCGACCGCGGCATCTTCACCCGCCGCGCAGTCCGGTTGCTCGAACCCGCCGAAGCGCGCGAAGTGGCCGAGCTGTACGATGCCAACCGCGACTTCCGCGAGCACGTGAACCGCTACATCCACGATTTCGAAGGCATGCTGCGCACGATGCTCTCGACGCGCGACGGCCACGCCATCGGGGTGACCCTGCTCAGCAGCGACATGGGCAAGCTCTATGTCGCGCTCGCCCAGGCGATCGAGCGCCTGCGCGACTAGCCGGGAATGAGGCTCGCCGGGGTGATCCACCCGTTGACGTAGTTGGCGACGTAGAGCGCAGTCAGCACCGCCGCCAGCACGGTCGCGCGGAGCATGACCCGCCCCGGCCGGAAGTTCGCCGGCGCGCTGTCCGCCTGCCCCGGCACGCGATCGATCCCGAGCTCCTCGTGGGTTTTCACGCCGAACGGCAGCAGGATGAAGGCGCTCATTATCCAGAACAGGATGTAGATCGCAACGATCGAGGTCCAGTTCATCCGCGTTCGCCCGGAACGACGACCCGCACCTGGGGCCGCTTGCCCGACCAGCGGGTCGCCGACCGGCGCGCCGCCAGCCGCGCCGCCTCGACGATTTCGCCCGGGTCGCGCGCTGCCGCGCCCTTGAGCTTGTTCAGCGCCTCGGCGACATCGCGCTCGGCTTCCGCGACGAAGGCATCGTAGTCCTCGTCGAGCGGCAGCCCGATTCCCTCGACATGCACGCCCCCGCGGGGGGCGAGCGCGACGATGACGAGGCCCTCGCGGGCGATCCGCCGCCGGGTCACCATCGCCTCGCCATCCGCCGGAGCGATGATGTCGCCGTCGAGGATCAGCCGCCCGGCGCGCACTTCGCCGAGCTTGCCGGGCCTGCCGGGCGCGAGCCGGACGATATCGCCGTTCTTCTGCACGACCGCGCTGGGGATGCCGTTCGCCCGCCCCAGCCGCGCCTGTTCGGTCATGTGGCGCATCTCGCCGTGCACCGGCACCAGCACCTGCGGCCGCAGCCAGCCGTACAGCGCCTCGAGCTCCGGCCGCCCGGGGTGCCCCGAGACATGGATCGGGCTCTGGCGGTCGGTAACGACCACGATCCCGCGCTCGGCGAGCAGGTTCTGGATGCGTCCGACGGCAATCTCGTTGCCGGGGATCTGCCGGCTGGAAAACAGCACGACATCGCCTTCGCTGAGCTCGAGCGGATGCTGCCCTTCCGCAATGCGCGCGAGCGCCGCGCGCGGCTCCCCCTGCCCCCCCGTGGCGACGATCAGTACTTCGCCGCGCGGCAGCGCCATGGCCGTGTCGAAGTCGACCGTCTCGGGCAGGTCCTCGAGATAGCCGTTGTCCTGGCTGACCTCGATCATCCGGTCGAGCGAGCGCCCGGCGACGCACAGCCGCCGCCCGGTCGCCTCCGCCACCGCCCCCAGCGTGTGGAGCCGCGCGACGTTG
>JBGSBH010000121.1:0-7090 GCA_041730635.1 Cypionkella sp. | reverse complement strand
CCGCCGACATGGTTACAGCGTGAAGCTTTCGCCCAGGTAGAGGCGGCGCACCGTCTCGTCGGCCACCAGGTCTTCAGGCGAACCGGCGAACAGCACCTGTCCGCCGTAGATGATGCACGCGCGGTCGACGATCTCGAGCGTCTCGCGCACGTTGTGATCGGTGATCAGCACGCCGATCCCGCGGGTCTTCAGGTCCTTCACCAGGTCGCGAATGTCGCTGATCGACAGCGGATCGATGCCTGCGAAGGGTTCGTCGAGCAGCATGATCGAGGGCTCGGCGGCCAGCGCGCGGGCGATCTCGCAGCGGCGCCGCTCGCCGCCCGACAGCGCCATCGCCGGGCTTTCGCGCAGACGGGTGAGGCCGAACTCGTCGAGCAACCGGTCGAGTGCCTGCGCCCGTGTGGCGGGATCGGGCTCGACCAGCTCGAGCACGCAGTTGATGTTCTGTTCGACCGTCATGCCGCGAAAGATGCTCGTCTCCTGCGGCAGGTAGCCGAGCCCGAGGATCGCGCGGCGATACATCGGCAGCTTGGTCACATCCTCCCCATCCATCAGGATGCGACCCGAATCAGGGCGGACGAGGCCCATGATCGAATAGAAGCAGGTGGTCTTGCCCGCGCCGTTGGGGCCGAGCAGCCCCAGCACCTCGCCTTTGCCCACGGTGAGCGAGATGTCGGTCAGCACCGCCCGCTTGTCGTAGCTCTTCGCGATCGAGATGACCTCGAGCCCACCGTTGGGCAGCGGCGCGGTGGCGTCGGCCACGGGGAGGGGGCGTTCCTGGGCAGGGTGGTCGAGCGCACTCATCGCTGCTCCTCTAGCATTCCGCCGAGCGCGCGAAACCCCTGCCATCGGCATTTGGCAGGGTTCGTGCATACCTGCGGCTTGAGCTGCCAGGCCTCGCTGCGCGGCTCTTGCGCTTTGCCGCCGGCTCGCCGACACATTGCCCCATGCAACCGATCGAATGCCCCGCTTTTCTCCCGAGTGAGGTGACCTCGTGAACCGGGTGTGTGAGCTCACCGGAGCCGAATTCCCGCTGTTCGCCTTCAGCCACTGCCGCGACGTGGTCGCCGCGGTGAGCAAGGCGGGGGGGTTTGGGGTGCTCGGCGCGACCCGCTTCTCGCCCGATCAGCTCGAGGAAGAGCTCACCTGGATCGATGCGCACGTCGGCGGCGCCCCGTATGGGGTGGACGTGATCGTGCCCGAGACGATCGATCCGCGCGTGGCGGATTTGTCGGACAATGCCAGCAGGGCGGGCGCGATCGCGCCGCAGTATGCGGACTTTGCCGCCGATCTTCTCGCCCGCTACGGGATCGACGCACCGCGCGCCGTCACTCCGTTGCGGGAGCGGATGGGGATCACGCCGGAGAACGGCCTGGCGTTGATGGAGGTCGCCTTCCGTCATCCGATCAGGCTGATCGCCAACGCCCTCGGCATCGCCCCGCCCGCGATGATCGCCGAAGGGAAGCAGCGCGGGGTGCCCGTCGCCGCGCTGGTCGGGGCCAAGGAGCACGCGCTGCGCCAGGCCGAAGCCGGGGTGGACATCATCGTCGCTCAGGGGACCGAGGCCGGCGGGCATTGCGGCGAGGTTTCGACGCTGGTGCTGATCCCCGAGGTGGTTCGCGCGCTCGAGCTGAGCGGCTACGACACCCCGGTGCTCGCGGCGGGCGGGATCATGATCGGCGCGCAGATGGCGGCGATGATGGCGGCCGGCGCGCAAGGGGCATGGACCGGCAGCGTCTGGCTGGCGACCCCGGAGAGCGAGACCAGCGAAGCCTTCCGGGAGAGAATGGTCGCCGCGCGCAGCCGTGATACCGTGCGCTCCAGGAGCCGCACCGGCAAGCCGGCGCGCCAGCTCAAGACCGCCTGGCACGAAGCATGGGACGCGCCGGACGGCCCCGGTACGCTGCCGATGCCGCTGATGGGGATGGTCTCCGAGCCGGCCTTCCATCGCATCGAGCGCGCGGCCGAGGCGGGGAACTCGCAGGCGCGCGAGCTCGTCAGCTATTTCGTGGGCCAGGGAGTCGGTCTGGTCGAGGACGTCCGCCCGGCGCGCGCAGTTGTGCAGGCTTTCCGCGAGGATTTCGCCGCGGCGGTGGAGCGGCTCGCGGGCACCCTCCGCTAAGCGGCGACCGCGGCCTTCAGCGCGTCGACCAGGTCGGTCTTCTCCCAGGGAAAATCGTCGCCCGAGGCCTTGCGTCCGAAATGGCCGTAGGCGGCGGTCTTGCGGTAGATCGGCTTATTGAGGCCGAGCCCCTGGCGGATGCCGCGCGGGGTCAGGCCGCCGAGCCGTTCGCCGGCGACACGGGTGATCGCCGCCTCGAGCGACTCGTCGGGAACCGTCCCGGTGCCGTGCGTGTCGACATAGAGCGAGAGCGGCTGCGACACGCCGATGGCGTACGCGATCTGGATCGTGCAGCGCCGCGCGAGGCCCGCGGCGACCACGTTCTTCGCCAGGTAGCGCGTGACGTAGGCGCCCGAGCGGTCGACCTTGGTGGGATCCTTGCCGCTGAACGCGCCCCCGCCATGCGGCGCGGCGCCGCCGTAGGTATCGACGATGATCTTGCGGCCCGTCAGCCCCGCGTCGCCGTCCGGCCCGCCGATCTCGAAGCTGCCGGTGGGATTGATGTGATAGACCGTCTCGTTGGTCAGCAGGTTTGCCGGCAGCACGTCGGCGACCACCCCGCGGACATAGTTGTGCAGCTCGGCTTCCTGCGCGCCCCGGTCGTAGCCCGCGGCGTGCTGGGTCGAGACGACGATCGCGGTCGCGGCCGCGGGCTTGCCGTCCGCAAAGCGCAATGTGACCTGGCTCTTGGCGTCGGGCTCCAGGAACGGCGCGTTGCCGCTCTTGCGGTCGGCCGCCATCCGTTCGAGGATCTTGTGGCTGTAGTCGAGCGTCGCGGGCATCAGATCGGGCGTCTCGTCGCAGGCGAACCCGAACATGATCCCCTGGTCGCCGGCGCCTTCGTCCTTGTTCTCGCCGGCATCGACCCCTTGCGCAATGTGCGCCGATTGGCCGTGCAGGTTGTTCTGGAACTGCAGCGTCTCCCAGTGGAAGCCCTGCTGCTCGTAGCCGATGTCGCGGACCACGCCGCGTACGGTGCGCTCAATCTCATCGAGTGCGCCGTCGGCCCATTCACCGTCCTCGTACACACCCTTGCAACGGATTTCCCCCGCGAGGACCACCTTCTGCGTGGTGGTCAGCGTCTCGCAGGCGACGCGCGCCTCGGGGTCTTTCGACAGGAACAGATCGACGATGGCGTCCGAAATCTGATCGGACACTTTGTCGGGGTGGCCCTCGGAGACCGATTCCGAGGTGAACAAGAAGTCGGAACGCATGAAAAGAACCCCGATATAACGAAAGCTTTATGTCTCGATGGCGCCGCGCGGCCTAGCCGTGCCGCCGGTGCCTGACAAGCAGCGACAGGGCAAGAAACGCTGCCGCCCAGAGAAGCGACAGTGGGTTGCCGAGCCGGGCGAACCAGGTCGGCGGCAGCGCCTGCGGGACATGGGTGTCGATGCGCCCGCCGGCCATGCTGGTCGGCAGATGCGCGCGGACGATCCCGTGCGCATCGATCACCGCGCTGATGCCGTTGACGGTCGCGCGTAGCACCGGCAGCCCTTCCTCGATCGCGCGCATCCGGGCCTGCGCCAGGTGCTGCGGCGGGCCGAACGCGCCGAACCAGCCGTCGTTCGAAGGGTTGAAGATGTAGTCGGGCCGGTTCGCCCGATCGACCACTTGGCCGGCGAAGATGATCTCGTAGCAGATCTGCACCCCGGCGCGGCCATAGCCGCCGAGGTCGAGCGTGCGGGGGCCGGGCCCGGGGATGAAGTCGATCGTGCCGGCGACCAGCCGGGTGGCGCCGAGCGGCTCGAGCAGCCAGCGCAGCGCGAGGTATTCGCCGTAAGGGACGAGATGCGCCTTGCGGTAGCTGCCGGCGAACCGGCCGCGATCGTCGAGCGCGGTCACCGCGTTGTAGGCGCCGATCGCCTTGCCGTTCGCGATCTCCAGATCGACCGCCCCGGTCATCAGCAGGCTGCCGCGCCCGATGGTGCGGGCGATCCGGCCCCGCGAGAAGTCGGGGTCGGCCCCCGCCGTCGTCGCGAGGTAATAGCGCTTGGGATAGCCCGGCCGGAGATAGTCCGGTAGCCCCGATTCGGGCCACAGCACGAGCCGCTGCCCCCGGTCGCGGCGCGGAGCGGTCAGGCGCGCGAGCTCGCGGAACTGTGCTTCGTACTGGCGGGGATCGTCGATCTCGTCTTGCGGGAAACCGGGCTGGATGAGGGTGACCGGCAGGGTGCCGTCCCGTGCCGGCGGGGCGGGGAGGTACATCCCCAGCGCGACGAGCGCGATCACCGCTCCGGCGCGCAGCCAGGCGCGCGCCCCGAGCAGCAGGGCGAGGCCCGCGCCGATCAGCGCCGCGAGCCCCGACAGCGCATAGGTGCCGGTCCACGGGAGCAGCGCGGCGAGGCCGGGACGATCGAACGGCCCGAGCAGCATCAGGCCGAGCGGGTCCCACGCGTAGCCGGTGAACACCCAGCCGCGCAGCCATTCGCTCACCGCCCAGGCGCCGGCGAACGCGAACGCCAGCGGCAGCGGCCGGTCGCCGCCGATGGCGCGGGCAAGCCCGGCGGCGATCGCCGGATAGACCGCGAGGTAGAGCGCCAGCAGCGGCACCGCGATCCACCCGAGGAAGGGCGGCATCTCCGCCTGGTAGGTGAAGGCGGTGGCGATCCAATTGTTGGCGAACGTGAAATGCGCCACCCCGAACAGCCAGCCGAGGCGGGCGGCGTGCGCCGGTCCGCGTGCACCGCGGATCAGCGCGGCGACGCCTGCCATCCCGAGCAGCGCGAGCGGCCACAGGTTGAGCGGCGGAAAACCGCTCGCCGCGAGCAACCCGCAGCCGAGCGCGGTCAGCCGCGGGTGAGCCGCGGCGCGTTGCCAGGCGCGGACCAGGTATTCGACCACCGCGCGTGCCCCGGAAGTGGCCTCAGCCGACCGCGGTCAGGGGGTCGCCTTCGTCCCCCGCGTCCTCGATCGGAGCGCGGCGGCGGCGCGGCGGCAGCTTGCGCTTGGGCGCGGCTTCCCCGGCCGGCTCCGACTCGGGCGCGCGGGCGAACGCGGGGGGCAGCGCGGCGACATCGATCTCGCCGGCGTCGCTCGCCGGGCCGGCATCGTCGTCGGGCCCGCCGGCCTCGGCGCGGCGGCCGCGCGGGCGGCGTCCCTCGCCGTCGCGGCCGGCCGAGCGCTCGCGGCCGAAGTCGCGGTTGCGGTTGCCGCGCTCGCGACTGTCGCGGGTGAACGGGTTGTCGTCGACGCCGAAATCGCCGGCTTCCTCGCCCTCGAAGCCCGGCTCGCCTTCGAGGCGGGTGCGCGCCTCGTCGTGGCGCTCGTCGCGCATGGGGCGCTGGCGCGGGCGCTGGCGGTCGTTGGCGCGGTCCGCGCCGCGTTCGCCGCCCGTGCGCTCGCCCTGCCGGTCCTGCCGGTCGTAGCGGGCGGGCTGCGGCTGGCGCAGGCCGTCGAAGTCGTCCTCGTCGCCTTCGTCGTCGACCATGTAGTCGCGCTCGTCACGGCGGCTGCCGCCGCGCTGCTCGTCCTGCCGGGCCTTGTTGTCGGCAATGACGCGGAAATAGTGATCGGCGAACTGCAGGTAGTACTCGGCCTGCACCCGGTCGCCGTTGTGCGCGGCGTCCTGCGCAAGCTTCTTGTACTTGTCGAACATCTGCGGCGCGTTGCCGCGCGCGCGGCTGTCGATCCGGTTCTGGTTGCCGCCACCCTGCTGGCGATTGCCGCGACCGCGGCGGCGGTTGTTGTTGCGATTGTTGTTCAAGGAAAAACGCTTCCTTCTGAGTGGCCGCCCGATCGGTCTCCCCAACCGAAGATCGGTGCCGGGTACGGCCCGCGTGACCCCACACCCGCGGCCGGGTTGCCGGCGCGGTGCTCCATTTGCCTGTCCAGCGGGCGGTGGGCCCGGACGGTCGTGCAAATGTCGGAGCTAGACCTGGCCGGGAGCCGCTTCGCGCCGCGAACCGGTGGGTCTGGGCTCAGAGGTAGCTACCGCGCGGGCGTTTGCCAACCCTTATCTCAGGTCCGGCGGAGGATAAGTGCGCGCGGCCGCCCGGCGAGATCGTGGCGCAGATCGGGAACGAAGCCGGCAGCCGAGGCGATGGACGCGACGGGTTCCGCCTGGCGATGCCCGATCTCGAGCACGGCAGCGCCGCCGTCCGCGAGGAGGGCGGGCAGTTGCGGCACCAGCGCACGGTAATCGGACAGGCCGTCGGGTCCGGCGAACAAGGCTCCGGGCGGCTCGTGCGCGCGAACGTCGGGAGAGAGGCGGGCGGCCTCCTCGACGTAAGGCGGATTGGCGATGATCAGGTCGAACAAGTCCAGGCCCCGGCTCCATCCGGATGCGGTCCAGTCGGCCTCGCGCCACGCGACGCGCGCCGCGAGCCCGAGCGCCTCGGCGTTGCTCCTGGCGACCGCCAGCGCCTCGGGCGAACGATCGACGCCGACCCCGACCGTTTCGGGAACCTCAGCCAGCACGGTAAGCAGCAGCGCGCCGGAACCGGTGCCGCAATCGAGCACCCGCCGCGCGGCGGGCGCGGCCTCGAGCGCGGCGGCCACCGTGGTCTCGCTGTCGGCGCGCGGAATCAGCACCGCGGGCGAGACGCGGAACGGCCGGCCGTAGAACTCCTGCTCGCCGACGATATACGCGACCGGCTCGTGCGCCGCCCGCCGCGCGATCAGCCCTTCGAAGCCCGCCGGCACCGGGTCCCGCATGGCGCCGAGCAGCATCGCCGAGCGCGAGGTGCCGAGCGCGTGCGCCATGAGCAGCTCGGCATCGAGCCGCGCGGTGTCGGAGGTCGCGGCCAGTCGCTCCCCCGCCGCGCGCAGAGCTTCGGCAACTGTCAGCGCGCGCTCACTCACCCAGCGCCGCGAGCCGCTTCGCCTCGTCCTCGGCGGTGAGCGCGTCGATCACTTCGCCAAGAGCCGTGCCTGCGAGCACTTCCTCCAGCCGATGGAGCGTAAGGCCGATGCGGTGGTCGGTCACCCGGCCCTGACCGAAGTTGTAGGTGCGGATACGTTCGGACC
>JBGSBH010000120.1:0-7061 GCA_041730635.1 Cypionkella sp. | reverse complement strand
ATCATCACGAACATCGCGGCGAGGCCTTTCATCTCCTCGCCGACCAGCCAGCCTTTCGCGCCGTCGTAATTCATCACGCAGGTCGAGTTGCCGTGGATGCCCATCTTGTGCTCGATCGAGCCGCACTGGAGCGAGTTGCGCTCCCCCAGGCTGCCGTCGTCGTTCACCAGCACCTTGGGCACCACGAACAGGCTGATCCCCTTGCTGCTGTCGGGCGCCCCCGGGGTCTTGGCGAGGACGAGGTGGATGATGTTCTCGGTGAGATCGTGCTCGCCGGCGGAGATGAAGATCTTGGTGCCAGTGATCGCGTAGCTGCCATCCGCCTGCGGCTCGGCCTTGGTGCGGATGAGACCCAAATCGGTGCCACACTGCGGCTCGGTCAGGTTCATCGTCCCGAGCCACTTGTTGGCGATCATGTTGGGAACATAGCGCTGCTTCAGCTCGTCGCTGGCAAACGCGAGCAAGGCGCTGACCGCCCCGTTGGTGAGGCCGGGGTACATCCCGAACGAATGGTTGGCGGTCGAGACGAACTCCTCGAGCACGAAGCCGAGCACGTGCGGCATGTCCTGCCCGCCGAACTCGGTCGGGGAAGACAGCGTCGACCAGCCGGCTTCGACATACTGGTCGAACGCCGCCTTGAACCCGGTCGGGGTGGTGACCGACCCGTCGGCATGGCGCGTGCAGCCCTCCCGGTCGCCGACCTGGTTCAAGGGCTGCAGCACTTCAGCGGCGAACCGGCCGCATTCGTCGATCACCGTGTCGATCAGGTCGGGCGTCGCGCTCTCGAAGCCCGGGCGGTTGCCGTAGCCGGCAAGCTCGAGCACCTCGTTGACGACGAACTTCGTGTCGCGAGTGGGCGCGGTGTAGGTCGGCATTGTCAGGTCCTCTTACTTGACGTCGATCACCCGCTCGACGTGGGCGACGAACTCGGTGAGATCGGCGATGGCGGAATCGATGTCCGCCCGCTGCTGCTTCAGCTTGGCGATGTGCTCGCGGCATTTGGCGATCGTGAAGCGGCGCTGTTCGACCCGGTTGTCCCCCAGGTCGTAGAGGTCGATCATCTCGCGGATGTCGCCGAGGCTGAAGCCGACGTTCTTCGCCCGCATGATCCACGCCAGCCGGGCCCGGTCGCGCTTCGAATAAATCCGTGCCAGTCCCACCCGGCGCGGGGCGATCAGCCCTTCGTCTTCGTAGAACCGCAGCGCGCGCGCCGTGCAGCCGAATTCCTCGGTGAGGTCGGAGATCGAAAACTGTTCGCGCTCGAGATGGTCCGGCCGGTCGATGTGCGCGCCCTGGTGCGCGGGATCGGGAGGGCGGGCGGCGTCGGCCATGGCCGCCGATTAGCCGCGACCTTACGTTTGCGTCAAGTCTTGACGGGGCGGAGAGTGTCCCCGTCGAGCCGGCGATAGAAGCAGCTAGCCGCCCCGGTGTGACAGGTCGGGCCCGCGGGGGTGCACACGAGCACCAGCGCGTCCTGGTCGCAATCGACGAGGATGCGCTCGACGGCGAGCACGTGGCCGGAGCTCTCGCCCTTTTTCCACAGCCGCCCGCGCGAGCGCGAGTGAAAGTGAGCCAAGCCGGTCGCCCGGGTGGCCGCGAGCGCTTCGGCATCCATGAAAGCGACCATCAGCACCGCCTGGCTCGCGCTATCGACGGCGACCGCGGTCAGCAGGCCGTGCGCGTCGAAACGCGGTGCGAAGGGTCGATCAGGTTGTTCGGTGGGATCAAGCACTCGTTGCATGGCCGCCACAGATCTCCGCCAAAATCGGTCGACGCACAAGATGCGGCTTTGATGAACATAGGTTCAATGAGACACCTGCAGCCGCAGCCCGCAAGGGCCGCGAGCCGGAACGCCGGTGCCGCCAGAGCGCCAGGTTCAGGGACCTGCCGAAGGGAGCCACGCGCTGGCGCGCGACACCGGACGGCAGACGATGAGGGATCGGATCCCGGCGGCCGAAGGGGGTTCGGCGGCTCGAGATCCAAAGTTTCGTCACGGTACGCCCGGGGTTCGCGCCCCGGGCGTTTCGTTTGCGGGCGCGCTTTCCGCTTCGTCGAGCACCCGCGCGAAGCAGGCGACGATCACCTTGGCCGCGCCGGCGCGCTTCAGCACCCGCACGCAGGCATCGCTGGTCGCGCCGCTGGTGAGCACATCGTCGACCAGGATGACCTTCGCGTCGCGGAGCTCCCCGGCCCGCCGTGGATTGGCCGCCAGCGCGCCAGCCAGCGCCCGGGCGCGCGCGGCGCGGCCGAGCCCGCCGAGCATCGGCGTCCGCCGCGGGCGCAGCAGCCCGTCGACCAGCAGGCGCGCCCCGGTCAGCGCGGCGATCTCGCGGGCGAGGAGCGCGGCCTGGTTGTATCCGCGCGACCACAGCCGCCAGCGATGCAGCGGAACGGGCACCACCAGCCATTCGCCCCAATCGTGGGCGCCCGGCAGGCGGGCGACGATC
The DNA here is from genome assembly GCA_041730635.1 of Cypionkella sp. Lineage (GTDB taxonomy): Bacteria > Pseudomonadota > Alphaproteobacteria > Sphingomonadales > Sphingomonadaceae > Tsuneonella. The sequence continues at coordinate 4,614 of JBGSBH010000120.1, read as the reverse complement.
AGCCGCGCCAGCATCGGCGCCAGCGCGATCCGCCGGCCGTGCTTGAACGCGAGCACCAGCCGCCGCGCGCCGTCGCCGTAGAGCGTGCCCGCCGCGATCCCGTCGTGCCGCGGGGGCTGCGCGAGGCAAGGGGCGCACACCGCGCCCTCGCCCACCGCTGCCGAAGCGAGCGGGCGCTGACAGCGCGTGCACGCCGGCTCCCCGGGGATGCGCAGCTGGCCCCAGCACCCTGCGCACAGCCCCGTCTGCGCGCCGATCGCCGCGCCGCACAGCGGGCAGCGCGGCGGGTAGACGAGGTCGACGATCGGCGCGACGCCTTGGCGCCAGGCCCGCGCCGCGCTCACGCTTGCCTCGCCGCGCCCGGCAGCGCAGGGCGGAGGCGATGGACCGCCCCCTGCCTCCGCAAATTTTCGACCCCCGCCGCAAGCAGGCGATCGCAGCGCGAACCGCCGCGCTGCAGGCGTGGCCCGACGCGCCGAGGTGGCTGGCGGAGGCGCTGGTCGAGGACGCGATCGAGCGCATCGAATTCATGCGCCTCGCTCCCGTTCGCGCGCTGGTGATCGGCGCGGGCGGGGCCGAGCTCGGCCAATGGCTCGAGCGCGGCGGCACGCGAGTCACCATGGCGGAGGCAGGCGCGCTCGATCTCGAGGCGCCCTATCCCTTCGAAGGGTTCGCGCTGATCGTGAGCCTGGGAGCGCTCGGCACGGTGAACGACCTGCCGGGCGCGCTGATCCACCAGCGCCGGGCGCTGCGCCAAGGGGGCGTGATGCTGGCGAGCATGGTCGGCGCGGGGAGCCTGCCGCGGCTGCGCGCGGCGCTGCTCGCGGCGGACGGCGAGCGACCCGCCGCGCGGCTGCACCCGGCGGTCGATCCGCGCTCCGGCGCCGGTCTGCTGCAACGCGCCGGGTTCGCCCGGCAAGTGGCCGACAGCTGGCCGCTGCGGTTGCGCTATGGCGCGCTCGACGCGCTGGTGGCGGACTTGCGCGCTCAGGGGCTGACGAGCGCGCTCGCCGATAGCGCGCCGCCCCTCACCCGAACCGGGCTGGAACGGGCGCGGGCGGCGTTCCTCGCCGATTCCGACCGCCACGGCCGGGTGCTCGAAACGCTCGAAATATTGACCCTCACCGGCTGGCGCTAGCGGGACAGGCACCGCTAGCGCAGCGCGGCCTGCGCCGCGGCGAGCCGGGCGATCGGCACGCGGTACGGGCTCGCCGAGACGTAATCGAGCCCGAGCTCTTCGCAGAACGCGATCGACGCCGGATCGCCGCCATGCTCGCCGCAGATGCCCAGCTTGAGCGCGGGCCGGGGCGCCCGCCCTCGCTCGGCGGCGAGGCGGACGAGCTGGCCGACCCCGTCGATGTCGAGGCTGACGAACGGGTCGCGCGGAAAGATGCCCTTGCCGACGTAATCGGGCAGGAAGCGCCCGGCGTCGTCGCGCGAGAGCCCCAGCGTGGTCTGGGTGAGGTCGTTGGTGCCGAACGAGAAGAAGCTCGCCTCCTGTGCGATTTCCCCGGCGAGCAGCGCGGCGCGCGGCAGTTCGATCATCGTTCCGACCAGGTAATCCACCCGCCGGCCGGTCTCGGTGAAGACGGCTTCGGCGGTGCGCTCGACCAGCCCTTTCAGCAGCCCCAGCTCGCGCTGCGAGGCGACCAGCGGGATCATCACCTCGGGCACCGGCGGCGCGCCCTCCCCCGCCACCTCGCCGGCCGCCTCAAAGATCGCGCGGGCCTGCATCTCGTAGATCTCGGGATAAGTGATCCCGAGCCGGCAGCCGCGATGGCCGAGCATCGGGTTGAACTCGTGCAGCTCGGCCGCCCGCCGCCTGAGGTGATCGACCCCGTAGCCGGTCGCCTCGGCGAGCTCGGCGAACTCGGCTTCGCCGTGCGGCAGGAACTCGTGCAGCGGCGGGTCGAGCAGGCGGATCGTGCACGGCCGCCCGGCCATCACGCGGAAGATCTCCGCGAAATCGGCGCGCTGCTCGGGCAGCAGCAGGGCGAGCGCCTTGCGCCGCCCGCGCTCGTCTTCGGCGAGGATCATCTGGCGCACCGCGCTGATCCGCCCCGCCTCGAAGAACATGTGCTCGGTGCGGCACAAGCCGATCCCTTCGGCGCCGAACTGGACCGCCATCCGGCAATCGGCAGGGGTCTCGGCGTTGGTGCGCACTTTCATCCGCCGATGGCGGTCGGCCCATTCCATCAGCGTGCCGAAGTCGCCCGCGAGCTCGGGCTCGATCGTCGCGACCTTGCCCGCCATCACCTGGCCGGTCGAGCCGTCGAGCGTAAGCACGTCCCCTTCGGCCAGCTCGCGCCCGGCGATCCGCAAGGTGCGGGCCTTGAGGTCGATCGACACCGCGCTCGCGCCCGAGACGCAGCAGCGCCCCATCCCCCGGGCGACCACCGCGGCGTGGCTGGTCATCCCGCCGCGCGCGGTGAGGATGCCCCGCGCCGCGTGCATCCCGTGAATGTCTTCCGGGCTGGTTTCGACCCGCACGAGGATCACCTTTTCGCCCCGTGCTGCCCAGCTTTCGGCGGTGTCGGCGTCGAGCACGATCCTGCCCGAGGCGGCGCCGGGCGATGCCGGCAGCCCGGTGGTCAGCACGTCGCGCGGAGCGGCCGGGTCGAGCGTCGGGTGGAGCAGCTGGTCGAGCGCCATCGGATCGACGCGCAGCACCGCCTCCCGCTCGTCGATCAGCCCCTCGCCGGCCATGTCGACCGCCATCTTGAGCGCGGCCTTGGCGGTGCGCTTGCCGCTGCGAGTCTGCAGCATCCACAGCTTGCCCTGCTGCACGGTGAACTCGATGTCCTGCATGTCGCGGTAGTGCCGCTCGAGCAGGTCGAACACGCGGGCGAGCTCGGCATAGGCCGCGGGCATCGCCTCTTCCATGCTCGGCAGCCGCGCGCCCGCCGCCTCGCGCGCGGCGCGGGTCAGGTATTGCGGGGTGCGGATGCCGGCGACGACGTCCTCGCCTTGCGCGTTGACCAGCCACTCGCCGTAATACGCGCGCTCGCCGGTGGCCGGATCGCGGGTGAAGGCGACCCCGGTCGCGCTGTCGTCGCCCATGTTGCCGAACACCATCGCCTGGACGGTGACCGCGGTGCCCCAGTCGCCAGGGATGTCGTTCAGGCGGCGGTAGACCTTGGCGCGGTCCGAATCCCAGCTCTCGAACACCGCGGCGATCGCGCCGTGAAGCTGCTCCCACGGATCGCCGGGAAACGCGCGGCCGGCTTCGTCGCGGACGATCTTCTTGTATTCGAGCGTCAGCGCCTCGAGCGCCTCGACCGAAAGCTCGGTGTCGAGGGTGACGCCCTCGTCCTCCTTGGCGATCTCGAGCGCTTCCTCGAACAGCCCGTGGTCGACCCCCATCACCACGTCGGCGTACATCTGGATGAAGCGGCGATAGCTGTCCCACGCGAAGCGCGGGTCGCCGCTGGTATCGGCGAGCGCCTGCACCGCCGCTTCGTCCATCCCGAGGTTGAGCACGGTGTCCATCATCCCCGGCATCGAGACCCGTGCGCCCGAGCGGACCGAGACCAGCAGTGGGATGCCCGCGCCGGGCTGGCCGAAGCGGAAGCCCGTCGCCGCCTCGATATGCTCGATGCCTCGGCGGACCTGCTCCTTGAGCGTGTCCGAGAGCGCGCCGCTGCGGCCGTAGTCGGCGCATTCCTCGGTGGTGACGGTGAAGCCGGGCGGCACCGGGAGGCCGATCGCGGCCATCTCGGCGAGGTTCGCGCCCTTGCCGCCGACGATCGTCTTGTCCCTGGCGCGCGGATCGTCCGAGGCCCCCTCGCCCTGAGCCTGTCGAGGTGCGCCGCCGAAGGGATAGACGGTCTGGTTCATCGAGCGCCCTGCGAAATGGGGGGGTGTTGACACGTGTGACGGTGTCCGGAAGCCAATCTCTCCGGATCCGTCACTATGGCCGCGAATTTCGTCGCCTTGCCGGCGGACGCGTCAACTTGACCGCGACGAAGCGTCGCCTTTTCCGTCCGACGCGTCACTTTAGCCTTCGATCCGGCTGAAATCGGCCACCCGGTGGACGGCGTCGCGAAACCGCGCGAGGAGGTCGAGGCGCGCGGAGCGCTTGGCCGGATCCTCGTCATTCACCGTTACCTCGTCGAAAAAGCGGTCGATCGGCGCGCGCAGGCTGGCGAGCGCCCCCATCGCGGCGGCGAAGTCCTCGGCCTCGACCGCCTGGACCGCGGCGGGCTCGGCGGCTTCGAGCGCCTCGATCAGCGCCCTTTCCGCCGGCTCGGGGGTGTAGGAAAGCTGCTCCTGCTGCCCCCGCTCCTTTTCCAGCGCGAGCCGCGCCTGGACCACCGCCGCGAGATCGGGATCGTCGACCAGCGCCAGCGGGTCTTCCTCGCCGGTGCGGGGGATGCCCTGGGCTTTCCGGTCCCCCGCCGACCTTTCTTTCTCGTCATCCCCGCGAACGCGGGGATCCATCTCCGGCCCCTCGCCCAGGTCGTTGCCCGGGAGATGGGCCCCCGCCCCCGGGGGGGCGACGGCTTGGTTGGTGTTCCACCCTTCCTTCTTGAGGATATTCGCCGCGCGCTTGTATCCGGCGAGCAGGTTCGCCCCGTCCTCGCTGCCCATGAACGCCTGCAACGCCCGGACCCG